>JAJZGN010000193.1 GCA_021798435.1 bacterium
TCCACGACCCTCGCCTTGTGACCGTCCGCCGCGGCGGGTCGCTGACTGACGTCGATCACCACTTCCTTGCGATCTGGGCGGCTCTCTGCGCGGAGCACGTGCTCGAGTACTTCGAGTCGGCCCGACCGGCGGACTCAAGGCCCCGCGAGGCGATCGAGGCGGTGCGCGCCTGGACCCGGGGTGAAGTTCGGATGATGGGGGCGCGGGCCGCTGGCGGCCACGCCATGGCGGCGGCCAGAGACCTGCGTGGGGCCCCGCGCCACGCCGCGTACGCCGCCGGCCAAGCGGCCGTCGTGGCCCATGTCGCGGCCCATGAGCTCGGAGCAGCGGCGTATGCCATCCGGGCCGTGCGGGCGGCTGCCCCGGCCGGCCAGGGAGAGGCTGCTGGACGTCGGGAGGGCGATTGGCAGCGGGAGCAATTGCCCGCGGCGATCCGCGAGCTGGTGCTGGACGATGAGCGCCGCCGCAACGACCTCTGCTGGTCCGTGTTCCATCCCTGACCGGCGGGAGGCAGCGGACCGCGATGGCGCTGGACGCCGGGGTCGGCAGCGCCGACCTCCGAGGGACGGCGGTCGGCGACCAATCCGATGGTGGTACTGTGCCCAGTCCTTCGGCCCCACGTCGTGCTGGGCACAGTTGAGCGCCGTCAACGCCCGGTTCCTCGCCGACCCCTTGCCGTACAGACGGGCGCAGAAACTGGTCAGCACCCCCACCATGTCCCCGACCAGTTCGTCATCCACCTCATCCACATCGAGCACCAACAGCCGGCGCCCCTCGGCGAGCAGAGATGCCATGGCCAGCTCCGCGTTCATCCGGGCCAGGCGGTCTCGATGCCGCACCACCACTGTCGTCACCTTCGGGTCCGAGAGCAGGCGTCGCAACTTGGGGCGGTGCCCGTTCATGCCGGAGCCAACCTCGGACTCCACCGGCACCACCAGCTGACCGGCCTTCGCCGCCCACTCCGTGAGCCTTGCCACGTGCCGCTCCAGGTCGGACCCCTGGTCGTGCGAGGAGACGCGCGCATGAAGGCCGGGGCCGCCTGCCGGGAGCGCGCCGGCCGCGCGGCCGTTCACCAGGTTGGTGCGCGGCCCCACCCGCTCAGCCGGCACCGGCAGGGCGCCGCTCTCAAACCATCGGTAGGCGGTGTGGGGGTGGATCCCTTGGCGCCGCGCCCGCTCCGTCAGGTCCACAGCTATCGCCCAACACACATGTACGGGCTTGGGCAGGACGTCAACGGGGACCGGTTCCCTACCGTCCGACCCCGGCGGGTTACATAGGCGGGCGCAGGCGACCTCCTCGCCGAGTCGATGGCTTCTGCGAACCGTTCCCTCGCCTCGCTGACCGGCGCTTCGCTCCTGTACGGGTCGTGCATCGGGAGCCGTCCACTCGTGCCGCTCCCCGATCCCCCTCCGGGCCGGGGTCCGAGCTCTGGGGTCAAGCGAAGTCGACGGCGTCTACGACGAGTGCGGCCACCGCCGCCGGGTCCTCGAGCTGCGGCAGGTGCGCCATCCCGTGGAGCACTCGATGCCGGCCCCTCGGTAGGCGCTCGGCCAGCTCACTGCTGCGTTCGGCCACGAAGGGACCGTCGAGGGCCCCGGAGGCCACAGTGGCCGCGACTTGCACACAGTCGAGCTGGCTCCAGGCGTCGACGCCGCTGGCCCCCACTTCCTCCGGCACTCCATTGGCCAGGATGATCCGGTTCATGTCCAAGAAGAGACTGCGGGCCGGGTCGCCGACCCTCCCCTCGGGCTGGGCTGGGCCGTCGAGCCACAGCCAGGTTTCCAAGCGGTTGAGTTCGTCGAGGTCACCGGCCTCCATCGCCTCCTCGAGGAGCCGGCCGAGGCGGGCGGTGTCGGCGCCGAGCTCGGGGGCCGGGGCGCCGCTCACCGCGGAGGCGAGCAGCCCCAGGCCAGCCACCCGCTCCGGCGCCGTGACGGCGATGTCGAGGGCAACGCCGCCGCCGGCGGAGCTACCCACAAGCCATGCGGGGGCGTTCGTGACCAGGTCCAGGACCTCGAGAAGGTCCTCGACGGGAGAGAACTCCTCGCCGACGGAAGGGGCCGTCTCGCCGAAGCCCCGCCGGTCGTAGGCCACCACCTCGACTCGGCCCTCGGAGCAGCGGCCACCACAAGCCAGCTCCGCCGGTCGGTCACCCCGGCGTGCAGCAGCACCACCACGGGCCCAGGCCCGGACCAGCGCTCCCCAATCAGGCGAGCACCGGCACCACCACGGGTGGCGACGGCGAGGGCTTCACTCATCGACCTACCCTGAGGCCAGCGATTTCGGCGGACCGTGAAGTCCACCCCAGTGTTGGGAGCCGTCCATCGGGCCAGGCCCACTTCCGGCCAGTGGCCAGGAACGGTTGGGAGAGAGAGCGTGCCCACGGGGCAGCGCGGATCGCCTACCCGTTTGCGGCCTGAATCACAACCTGCCGGCGCCTCCCGACCCTGCGGGACCAGGCCACCATCGAGATGAGGATCAGCCCCGCGGTGTAGAGGCCAGCCTGCAGCAGCATCAGCCCGGGCGCGCTGCCGGTGAACCCTCCCGCGCGGGAGGCGAACTGGATGGGGGCATCCAGGGGCAGCGCCAGGTTGGCGGCGGAGTTCTGGGGCAGGGACAGCTGCACCCCCACGGCTCCGATGATCACCAGTGTCCCCTCCAGATCCGTGGGCAGCACCGCCCCAACCGCCAGGCCGAGGGGCACGCTGATCACCGCGACCAGGGCACAGGCGGCGAGCAAGTCCCCCTCCGAGTGGGGCTTGGAGATGATTCCCATGGCGAGGGCGGCCAGGGCGCAGAGCACCAACCCGCCCAGGAGCAGGACCAAAAGCCGTCCGAATAAGAGCTCCGCTGAGCGGTACCCGGCGAGAATCAGCCGGGGCTCCGACTCCCGTGCCGAGAGGGCGGCAAAGAGGGCGGTGGTGGCCAGCGCCCAGGCCACCCCCAGGGCTCCGAAGCCGATGGCGTTCTCGGGGCTGCTCGCATCCTGGCTCAGGTAAAGAGCGACCGGAAGTGCCACCACGATGAGGAGGGAGACCCGCCGTCGCCCCAGTTGGCGTCCCTGCATCTCTGCCGCGGTGAGAACGTGGTGCCAGAATCTCATCCCCCTGCGTACCCCGGGGCCAAGCTGAGGTCCACCACCCTGTCAACCCGGTCCTGTTCCGCCAGCATGTGGGTGACCACGAGGATGGCCTGGCCCGCGCCGCGCCAGCCGTCAACGTGGTCCCAGAAGTTGACGTACACCCCGTGGTCGAAGCCCTGGTAGGGCTCGTCGAGGAGCAGGACCGTCGGTCGGCCCAGAAGAGCCAGCGCCAGATTGAGCTTCTGGCGGGTGCCACCCGAGAGCTGGCCGGCGACGGCGCGCTCGCGGGCGGGAAAGCCGAAGGAACTCAGGATCAGCTGCCCCTCGGTCACCGCCTCTGACCTCGTCAGCCCGCGGCCCGCCCCGAAGTAGGCGAGGTGCTCGGCGGCCGTCAGCCGGTCGAAGAGTCCGGGCTGCTGAGGGCAGTAGCCCAGTCGACCGAGGATCCTCACCGTGCCCCGGTCCGGGGCCACCAATCCGGCGCAGATGCGGAGCAGTGTCGTTTTGCCGCACCCGTTCTCGCCGACCAGCCCCACCACCTCACCGGGCCACACGCTGAGGTCGACGCCGCGGAGGACCGCCTTCCGGCCGAAGCGCTTTTCCACCCCCTCGACCCTGATGGCAGCCTGCTGCTGGGCGCGGGCGGGCTCTGATTGGGAGGGCGCGCGGGAGTCGAGGGGGTCGGCTCTCATGCCGGGACGATTCTGCCACAGCGTCCCAACTCTCGGCTGCGCGCGTCGGCACTCTGCCGGCCCACCGGGAAGGGCCGTCTGGAGGCCGTCGCCACCGGGCGCAGATTAGCTCCCAAGTCGGCGATGTGGCCGAGTCTCGTTGCCAG
>JAJZGN010000194.1 GCA_021798435.1 bacterium
CACCAGTCCTCGGGTGTCCCGATTGACCAGCGCCCGGGGGACGGCGTCAAGGGGCATGACGGTGGTCACGACCCCCATCCCCTGCTCCCGGGCCTGGGCCTCGCTGAGGCCGGCCGAGGCCAGCTGAGGCGAGGTGAAGGTGACCCGGGGCAGCCCCAGCAGGTCGACCTCTTGGTCGACGCCCAGCAGCGCGTTCCCCGCCGCGAGCTGGCCCTCATAGGCGGCGACGTAGACCAACTGGGGTCCACCGGTCACGTCCCCGGCGGCGAACACGCCAGGATTGGAGGTGCGCAGGTGGGAGTCGACCACGACGGCGCCCCGCCGGTCCACCTCCACCCCGGCGAGCTCCAGCCCCAACCCCCCTGTGTTGGGCGAGCGGCCGATGGCGACCAGGATCTGGTCCACCTCCACCATCTCCTCGCCGGCGGCCGAATGGACCCTCAGCACCCGCCCTGAGGGTCGGGCCACCACGTCGAGGACCTCCGCCGGGGCCAGCACCCGCGCCCCCTCCCCACGCAGAAGCTCACCGAGCCGGGTCGCTGCTTCGGGCTCCTCAAGAGGCGCGACCCGTTCCGCCACCTCGATGAACGTCACCTCGGCTCCGAGGTGAAGGAAGAGCTGCCCGAGCTCCAGCCCGATCGCCGACGCGCCGATGACAGCCAGCCGGGCGGGAACCGAGGTGAGCTGGAGAGCGGTCGTGGAGGTGAGAAAACCGGCCGTCTCCAAGCCCTTGATCCGCGGCACGGTCGGGGAGGCTCCCGTGGCCACCAGGAAGGCCCGGGCCGTGAGCCTCCGATCGGCCACCTGGAGCTCTCCCGATCCCACGAACTGTCCGTGCCCGGGTATCACCTCGAAGCCGTAGTCGGCAACCAGATCCTGGTACTTGGCGGAGCGAAGCTCGGCGACCAGCTCATCCTTCTGGGCCACCATGGCCTCGAGGTCCGGGGCCGCCGCCGCCGTGGGCACGCCGGCAAAGGGATGGTGGCCTGCGGCCCAGAGAGTCTCGGTGGCCGCGAGCAGAGCCTTGGAGGGAACGCAACCCACGTTGACGCAGGTGCCGCCCAGTGTCCCCTCCTCCACCAAGCCCACGCGCAGCCCCCCCTCCGCGGCCCGGATGGCGGCGGCGAAGGCCGCCGACCCCGAGCCCACCGCGAGCAGGTCGAAGTCCGTCCCCACAGCCGTCGGGGCAGCCACTTCACCTGTGCGCGCCACGGCCCCCGGTCGGCAGCCGGCGGCCGCGGCCGGGATCGGATCGGCACCCTGGCTCATCGCCCCCCCCTGGCCGATATACATTCGGATAACCGAATAATAACGCGAGATCCAGGCCGAGGCGGCGTCCGTCCGGCCAGCGGCCTAGGATGGGCCCGTGGACCGGACCCCTGCCCGGCTGGACCAGGCTCTCCTCGAGAGGTTTCGCCAGGCGGTGGGCTGTCGTTGGGTGCTCTCCGATCCCGACCAGTTGCGCACCTATGAGTGCGACGGCCTGACCGGTTGGCGGGCTGTGCCCCTCTCCGTGGTCCTCCCCTCCAGCACCGACGAGGTGGTGCAGGTGGTGCGGATCTGCCACGAGAACCGGATCCCCTTCGTGGCCCGGGGCAGCGGCACCGGGCTTTCCGGTGGCGCCCTGCCCGTCGAGGACGGGATCGTGATCGGCCTCAGTCGAATGCGGGAGGTTCTCCGGCTGGACCCCGACAACGAGCGGGTGGTGGTTCAGCCCGGTGTGCCCAATCTCGAGGTCAGCCGGGTGGTGGCTCCCTTCGGCTACCTGTACGCTCCGGACCCCTCCAGCCAGCGGGTGTGCAGCATCGGGGGCAACGTGGCGGAGAACTCCGGCGGTGCCCACTGTCTCAAGTACGGATTCACCACCAATCACGTCGTGGCCGTCACCCTGGTCACCCCCGAGGGTGAGGTCGCCCACCTGGGGTCGGCCGTGCCCGACAGCCCGGGGTACGACCTTCTGGGGGTGGTGGTGGGAAGTGAGGGCACCCTGGGGATCGTGACCGAGGTCACCCTCCGGGTGGTGCCCATCCCCCAGCGGGTCCAGACCCTGCTGGCCGCCTTCCCCTCCACCGACGCCGCCGGGGAGGCGGTGGCCGAGATCATCGCCGCCGGAGTCCTCCCCGCCGCCATCGAGATGATGGACCGGGCCACCATCGAGGCGGTGGAGTTCGCCATGCACGCCGGGTACCCAGATTGTGGGGCGGCCCTCCTGGTGGAGCTGGACGGGCCCACCTCCGAGTGCGAGGCGCTCTTCGGCCAGGTGGTGGAGATCTGCCGCGGCTGCGGCTCGAGCGAGGTCAGGGTGGCGGAGGACCCGGCCGAGCGCGCCCTCCTCTGGAAGGGCCGGCGCGGCGCCTTTTCAGCCATGGGCCGGGTGAGTCCCGACTACTACGTCCAGGACGGGGTGGTACCCCGCTCCCAGCTGGCCCCGGTGCTGGCGGGAATAAGGGAGCTGGAGGGTCGCCATGGGTTGAAGGTCGCCAACGTGTTCCACGCCGGGGACGGCAACCTCCATCCCCTCATCCTCTACGACCGGCGCTCGCCCGAGGGCCCCGAGCGGGCCAAACGCCTCGCGGAGGACATCCTCTCCCTCTGCCTGGAGGCGGGGGGCTCGCTCACCGGCGAGCACGGGGTGGGCCGGGACAAGGTCTGCCAGATGCCCAAGCTCTTCTCCCCCAGCGACCAGCTGGTCATGCACCTGCTGCGCCGGGCCTTCGACCCCGCCGGCACGGCCAACCCCGGGAAGGTGCTGCCGACCCCTCGCCTGTGCGGCGAGCATCCGGGCATCTACCGGCCCCACCCCCTGGAGCTGAGCGGAGCTCTGCAGCGGCTGTGACGACCCTGGCGGCCGATCTCGAGGCGCTGCTGGGGGCGGACTCGATCCTGCCGGCGGCGGACGGGGTCGATGGCGCCCTGCCGACCTGCACGGTGCGTCCCAGGAGCGCCGAGGCGCTGGCCGAGGTCCTGGCGCTCGCGGACTCCCGCCGGCTCGCCGTCCTGGTGCGCGGTGGAGGGACCAAATCGAGCTGGGGCCGCGCTCCTTCTCGATGCGACCTGGTCATCGAGACCACGGCCCTCAATCGCCTCCGAGAGCACGAGCCCGGGGACCTCACCTGCGTGGCCGAGGCGGGCCTCACCCTGGGTGAGCTGCAGCGCCGGGTGGGGAGCGCCCCCGGGCACCACCAGCGGCTCATGCTGGACCCGCCCCAGGGCGGCGGCGCCACCCTGGGCGGGCTGGTGGCGACCGCCTCGTCCGGACCACTGCGGGCCCGCTACGGGACCCCCCGAGACCTGCTGCTGGGGGCCCGGTTCGCCCTTGCCGACGGCACGCTGGCGCGCACCGGGGGCAAGGTGGTGAAGAATGTGGCCGGGTACGACCTGGACAAGCTGCTCACCGGCTCCCAGGGAACCCTGGCCGTGATCGTCGAGGTGGCGCTGCGCCTCCATCCGGTCCCCCCGGCCACCCTGTGGGTGGTGGCGGAGCGGCTGGACCCGCCGACCGCGCAAGGGGCCCTGGCCGCGCTCCGCCGGGCGCCCGTGGTCCTCTCGATGGCGGAGCTGCTCTGGCCGGAGGGAACGCTCGTGGCCCGCCTGGATGGGGCGGTGCCGGCCTGCCGGGAGCAGGCGGAGATAGTTCGGGCGCTCCTGCCGGGGGGCCGGGTGGCCGGAGAGTCGGAGGCGGAGGAGCTGGCCACGATGATCGCGATGCGGCCCTGGGACGGAGCGGGGCCGGTGCTGGGGGTCTCCGTCCCCCTGACCCGGATCGGGGAGCTGGTGGCGCTGGCCGGGGCCGGCGGCCCGGTGGCCCAGCTCTCCCTGCGAGGCACCGTGGGAGCTGGTGAGGCCCGCCTCCGGGAGGGGGCGGACCCGGCCCAGTTGGCGGCGCGGGTGGCCGCCCTCGGGGGCTATC
>JAJZGN010000195.1 GCA_021798435.1 bacterium
GCCGCGGGGGTCCCAAGTAGCTGAGAGAGGAGCCAGGCGCAGTTGCACTTTCACATACACCAAAACCACCGGGCTCCCGGGACTACCCGGGCGGGCAGGCAACGAAACCGTCATCCGCCCCCACGGTACTGTGACGACGGCCTCAGGACCCGGCATGCCCAGCTCGGCCGCAGAGGGTTCCATAACCCCTCTGGGGTCGGCTCGATTTGACCCCTCCCCCGGCAGGGCCTATACTTCCGGCTGAAGCCTGGCTCGGCCAGGCGTTTTTGTGTGGAGAGATCGGAAGGTGCCGGCAACTATCATCACCCTGCAGTGCGGCGAGTGCCGGGAGCGCAACTACACAACCCAGAAGAACAAGCGCAACGATCCCGATCGCCTGGAGCTGCGCAAGTACTGCCGACGCTGTCGGCGGCACACCTCCCATCGCGAGACCAAGTAGGGGGCGGGGCCGGATCTTCGAAGGGGCGTAGCTCAGTTGGTAGAGCAGCGGTCTCCAAAACCGCAGGTCGCGCGTTCGAATCGTGCCGCCCCTGCACCAGAACCGCCCGGCTGAGAGGAGATGCAGGTGGCCAACTCGGCGGGGGAGTCCTCCCCCGAGGAGCGGGAGCGCGGCGGATATCTAAGAGAGGTATGGGCCGAGCTCCGCAAGACGGTCTGGCCCACGTGGCCGGAGCTGCGCCAGATGACCGGAGTGGTGATCGTCACAGTGATACTCTTGGGTGTCTTCCTCGGACTCCTCGACTTCGGACTGACAGCCACGCTCGCTCCCCTCTACACCACCACCCCCGTGCCCACGGCGACGGCCACGCCGTCGACCGGCGCCACCCCCGCAGTTTCCCCGACGCCGTCGGCGACCGTCTCACCGTCGGCCAGCCCGCTACCATCCGCCTCGCCCACCAAGTGAGCCCAGACATCCAGACCGGGAGCAAGCCGTGACCCCAGCCACCAAGTCAATCGCCGATCAGGCCCAGTGGTACGTCATCCACGCCTACTCGGGCCATGAGGACAAGGTCCGGGCCAACCTCCTGAAGCGGGTTGAGTCCATGGACATGCACGATCAGATCTTCGAGGTCCTGGTCCCCACCGAGGATGTCCTGGAGATCAAGGACGGCCAGCGCCGGCACGTCTCCAAGCGGATCTTCCCGGGCTACATCCTGGTTCGCATGGTGATGTCCGACGAGTCCTGGTATGTGGTCCGCAACACCCCGGGGGTCACGAGCTTCGTGGGCTCGGGCACCCGGCCGGTGCCACTGCAGGAGGCGGAGGTCCGCTCCATCCAGCGCACCATGGGCACCGAGGTCCAGTCCAAGGTTCAGGTGGAGTTCAAGGTTGGCGACTCGGTCCGGGTGGTGGATGGCCCCTTCACCGACTTCCACGGCAAGGTGGGGGAGATCAGCCCGGAGAAGGGCAAGCTGAAGGTGATGGTCAACATGTTCGGGCGGGAGACCCCGGTCGAGCTCGACCTGCTGCAGGTCGAGCGGCTGCGCTAGGAGTAACTGGAGTGGGAAAGAAGAAGGTCAAGACGGTCCTCAGGCTGGCGATCGAGGCGGGCAAGGCCAGCCCCGGGTACCCGATCGGGCCGGCGCTGGGGCAGCACTCGGTCAACATCATGGAGTTCTGCCGGGCCTACAACGAGCGCACCGAGGCCCAGGCGGGGATGGTGATCCCGGCCGAGATCACCATCTACGAGGACCGCACCTTCACCTTCATCACCAAGACCCCGCCCACCGCTGACCTGATCAAGCAGGCGGCGGGGATCCCCAAGGGGTCGGCCAAGCCGCCGCGCGAGCAGGTCGGGGAGCTCTCCCACCAGCAGGCGCTGGAGATCGCCGCCACCAAGCTGCCCGACCTCAATGCCACCGACCCCGAGATGGCGGCGCGGATGGTCGAGGGGACGGCTCGGTCGATGGGAGTCAAGGTAGTCGCCTGATCGGAGAAGTGGGAGGACGCCGGGCGTCCGCCAGCACCACGAAGGAGAGATCTAAATGACCAAGGCGCACGGCAAGCGGTACGTGGAAGCGGCCAAGGCAACTTCAGGGGCCGCCCCCGCGGAGCCCCAGGAGGGGGTCCGAATGGTGAAGGCCGCCAGCACCTCCAAGTTCCCGGGGACCGTGGAGCTGCATGTGCGGCTCGGGGTCGACCCCCGGCACGCCGATCAGATGGTGAGGAGCAGCGTGGTTCTCCCCCACGGCACCGGTCGGCAGCGCCGGATCGCCGTCTTCGCCCAGGGGGAGAAGGAGCGCGAGGCCCGAGACGCCGGCGCCGAGATCGTGGGGGGTGAGGACCTGGTCAAGCGGGTCCAGGAAGGTTTCACCGACTTCGACGTGGCCCTGGCCACCCCGGACCTGATGGGTTCGGTGGGCCGGCTCGGGAAGATCCTCGGCCCCCGGGGCCTGATGCCTAACCCCAAGGCGGGAACCGTCACCTTCGACATCGCCCGGGCGGTCAAGGAGGTCCAGGCCGGACGGGTGGAGTTCCGGGTGGATCGTTACGGCATCGTCCACGTGCCGGTGGGCAAGACGGACTTCGAGGACGAGGCGCTGCTGGAGAACCTCGCCACCATGATGGAGGCGATCGTCAAGGCCAAGCCCCAGGCGGCCAAGGGAACCTACGTGCGGGCCTGCTTCCTGGCTCCCACCATGGGGCCGAGCGTCCGACTCGATCCCGCCGCGGCGGCCAGGCTGAGCGCCGCCTGAGCCGGACCCTCACGGTGCTCGGGGCCGGCGCCAGGTGACCGCCGGGGCGATCGAGGTCTCAATGGTGCCGGCCCGGGGAGACCAGTTGGAGGGCTGGCCGGACCTGGTGGCTCCGACGCGGACCGAGCTCGCCCCAGCCATTCGGGGGCTGGCGCGGGCCGGGGTGGCGGCGCTGGCAGTGGACCCATCGGAGGTGACAACGGCCCACGAACTGCTGGGGCTGTCGCCCATCGCGGTGGTGGCGCTGGTCGCCGCGCCGCTGGGGGCCCTGACCAAGGGCTCCCGGATGGCCCAGGCCGAGCGGGCGCTGGCGGACGGTGCGGACGAGCTGGCGGTGGCCGTGGACCCGTCCCTGGTGCGTTCCGGGCAGCTCGGACGGGCTGTGGAGGGTCTCGCCCCCCTGAGACGGCTGGCGTCGGGCCGGACCATGAGGGTTATCTGCCACCTGGCCCTGCTGGGGCCCGAACTCGGGCCGGAGGTCGCGGCCGGCGCCGTCGACGCGGGTGCCGACGTGCTGATGACCAACTCTCACTTCGATGGGGTGGTGACCCCGGAGCAGGTCGCAGGGGTCCGCCGCCGTCTCGGCCCCGTGGTCGCCCTGGTGGCCTCCGGGGGTGTGGCAACGCCTGCTCTCGCGCTTCCGCTGCTCCTGGCGGGCGCCACCCGGGTGGCCGTTGGCTGGTCGGCGTTCACTCCCCGGCTTCATCCGTGATCGGCACCGAGGAGGAGCTGGCGGGGCTGATCGATCAAACCAACCTGGAGATGGGGGCCTCGGAGCGGGAGATCGCCGCCTTCTGCGAACGCTCGGTGCCCTTCGGGTTCCGCGCCCTCTGCCTCCTCCCCAACCTAGTGGAGCTTGCGCTTTCGATAGTGAAAGGGACCTCGGTAGGGCTCGCCGCCTGCGTCTCCTTCCCGCTGGGACTGGACCACCCTGAGGTCAAGGCCCATGAGGCGGGTGAGCTCTGCGACCTGGGGGTGGGCGAGATAGACATGGTGGTTCACACCGGGCGGGCGCGGGAGGGAGACCTCGGATGGGTGGAGCGGGAGGTGGCGGCGGTGCGCCGGGTGGTAGCCCCCCCCCGCCTCCTAAAGGTGATCATCGAGGTCCCGGTCCTCACAGTTGAGCTGGCGGGGATGGTGGGGGTCGCCGCCGAGGCCGGCGGTGCGGACCTGGTCAAGACCTCCACCGGCTACAAGCCG
>JAJZGN010000196.1 GCA_021798435.1 bacterium
GCCCGGGCTCCCCGTGGTCTCGACTGCTGTTGCCATCGTCCCCTCCTTTCCTCTCGGCCCTCTAGGGCGGCTCCCCACGAGCTCAGAGCGCGCAGGCCACAGCCGCCCCCAGGACCACCAACAAATAGGTCGTGATGAGGTGAATCAGAGGACTCGCCAGCCGGGGCCTGGTCGGCACCACGGCGCTGCCGACCAGGATCGCGGCTGAGAAGGCTCCGACCAGAGCCGCGGCCTCGGGCATGGCCGGTCCGCCGAGGCTCAGCATGGAGCCGACGGCGAGGCCGCCCATCCCTGCCGCCGACGCCAGGAGGCCCACGCGGAGCCAGCGGGGGCTCCAGACCAGGGGGGCCATCGGGACAGCCCCGACAGCGTAGTCGTCCCGGTAGCGAAGAGCGATCACCCAGATGTGGACGAGGATCCAGACGCCGACCGTGCCGCCGAGCATCCAGTCGGCCGCGGCCAGGGGCTCACGAACCGCCGCGGCGCCGGCCCAGAGCGGAAGCGCCCCCACCACCGAGCCAAGGACGATGCTCCAGGGGGTGGCGCGCTTGGTGAGCAGGCTGTAGACCACTACGTTGCTGAGAAGGGCGAAGGTGAGGAAGGCGAGGGCGACCGGCCCCAGCAGCGCCGCCAGCGCCAGTCCCAACCCGGTGAGGACCACCGCGAGAAGGAGCGCCTCCGGAACGGAGATCCGGCCACTCACGAGCGGCCGACGCTGGGTGCGGGGCATGACGGCGTCGAGGTCACGGTCGCGGATGTTGGTCCAGCACTCCGCCCCGGCGCTGAGCAGGGCCACGGAGCCCGCCAGAACCAATACCTGGGATAGCGGGAAGGGCCCGGACCGGTGCCAGCTGACAACCGCCCCCGCGACTGCCACAGCCACGAAGGTCAGGTCGATGTGGGGCTTGACGAAGGTCAGGAAGTCGGCCGAACGGGCCCAGCCCGTGCTCCTGGCCGGCACCGCCGCGCCGGAAGCCAGTTCCACCACCGCACCCTCCAGGGCCGGGCCGCCGCGGCAGCCCGGAGAGGAAATTCCATCTCCCATGGTCGAAGGCGAGACGGGGCCGGATCAGCGCGGAATCACCTGCCCTTGCTGGGTGGATGCCGGGGAGACGGGCGGTGGTTGCCCCGTATGGGCCCCGCTTCGCCAGGGCCCGCGGACCCCCGCGGCTCCCGGAACCCGGACCGGGCTGGAATCGGTCGCGGGGCGGACCCGCCACAAACGTCCGGCCGAGGTCTCGCCGCCCGGGTGATCGAGAGGGGTCCCGCCCGATGGGCGGGACCCCTCCTTTCCGGGTCTGGTCAGAGCGTTGGGGCTCAGATCTCAGTCGTCGGCGAGACCTTCCGCCAGTGGGTGACTCCGAGCAACGTCAGCAGGAGGAAGACCGCCGCCAGGGCAAACGCCACCAGCGAGGAGATCCAGGCGATGGTTCCGAAGACCGAGAACCCGTAGGCCTCCAGCAGCTCACTGCGCAGCGTGGTGCCCTGGAAGACAGTGCTCTCGAGGGCCGCGTACTTGGTGTTGGTGGGGTTGGAGCGGGCCAGGGTGCTGGCCTGGTCGTAGGTGAGCCCGATCTCATGCAGGTGGACGGCGATGAAGTGGTCGGCCCAGACCTCGGCCTGGGCTCCGGTGGTCATGAGCTGGCCGGCGTACTGCTTCATCAGGGTGGCGTCGGCGGCGGGGAGCGCCTTGATCTCGGAGCTGCTGGCCGCCGGGAAGTAGATCTTCTGAGCGGCGAGCTGGTTGTGGACCTCGGAGTTGGTGTAGTTGGCGCCCCAGAGCAGGAGCGAGCCCGCCCCCACCAGGATCACCGTCACCAGTCCCCCCAGCACTGTCAGGATTCCGTCGAAGGTCTTCCGTCGCATCGTGGCACCTCCCGGGCCGTGGGGCCCAGACCCTAAATACCTCTCCCCATCACCCCGGCCTCGCCGGGGCATCCGGTGGATTCCACTTACAGAGTCT
This sequence comes from bacterium, assembly GCA_021798435.1. Lineage (GTDB taxonomy): Bacteria > Chloroflexota > Dormibacteria > Aeolococcales > Bog-877 > JAJYXT01. Next base: position 1,964 of record JAJZGN010000196.1, read on the forward strand.
GGAGTTCGGCGGCCGCAGTTCTAAGGGTGATTGCACCAATTCCCCGGAGGGTGACTCCACCCCCGCAATACCCGGGGTTTCCCCCCAGGTGGGCCGCTATCGAGATCGGGCTTGGGCGTCAGGCGGGTGGTCCGGCCGCGAGGTCTACACCCGCGGTGACCGGGGTTCCTGTGGGATCCACCCAGCACACCTCGACCTCGCTCCCCGGGTGCAGGCCCTCAAGGGCGGTTCGCAGAGAGCCCAGGGAGTCGACCCGGATGGCGGCCAGGCGGAAGATCACGTCCCCTGCCCGCATCCCGGCCATGGCGGCCGGGGACCCGCTCAGCACCTGCAGGACAAGGGCCCCCGAGGCCGGCCGCGACTGCCGGTCGCTCAGAAGCGCCAGAACCGGTGGGGGCCCAGCCTCCACCGCCGGGGTGTAAGTCTCGGCCTCGACTCCGAGGAACGCCGGGGGACCGAGGACCAGGCCCGGACCGCCGCTCCCGCTCTCGATCTGCTCAGCCACCGCCAGCGCCGCCGCGATCGGAATGGCGTAGGCCGCGTCCGCGGGGACCAGCCCGTCCACGATCTCCTCGCCAGCCGTGGTCATCCCCACCACCTGACCGGTCGTGTCCAGGACAGGGCCCCCAGAGTCGCCCGGTTGGACCGGGACACCCATCTCGATCATCCCCAGGAGGTCCTCGGGAGCCTCGGTCACGGGGTCGGTGGCCGCCAGCCGCCTGCCCACTCCCACGACCTCGCCGGCACTCACCAAGGGGGCGCCGGGACCCCCGTTCCCCACCACCACGATCGCAGAGCCGGGGCGGAGCCTCACCGACCTGGCCAGGGCCAGAGGCTGGAGGCCTCCCGCCCCCGCCACCGCGAGGACCGCGATGTCGCGGGTCGGGTCGGCGCCCACCACCGTGGCGGGATATGCCCGGCCCACTCCCCCAACCTGGACCGTGATCGAGGTCGCCCCCTCGACAACGTGGTTGTTGGTGAGCACCTCCCCATCCCGGTCCACGACGATGCCAGTGGCGCTCAGCCGGTCCGCGCCATAGGCGTCCAGGGCGGAGATGGTCACCACCCCGGAGTCCGCCAGCCGAGCGATCCGGTCCAGGTTGATCCCCGCCGCCGTCGGCTCGACCCGGGTGGCAGGGCGCCTAGTTCCGGGGGCCCGGGTCGCAGTGCCGCCAGCGTGGCGCCGGCCAGGAGCAGCGCGGCCGCCAGCTTAAGCGCCGGCCCACGGTGCCGGGGGCTGCCCGCCTCGCCACCCGGGCCTTGCAGATTCCGCTGATCGCCTGCGCCAGCTGCGGCGGTGAGGGCCGGTCGCCCGGCGAGGGAGACGGTGCCCAACGCCACATAGGCCGGTGCCGGGACTGCCCCGGGTCCCCCTTCGACTCGCTGGCGAGCACGCGCCGCCGGTCCGCCCATGGCGTCCACCTCCTCCCGGGCCGCCTTCCGGGACGCTCCCAGGATGTCACCGGGGAACGGCGCCTCCAAAGGGGGTGTCCCCTCTGCGCCCCTCAGCGTTGCCACCCGGGTGGTGCGGTCCTCGTCAGGGGCCGGCAAGGCTGGGGGCCGCCTTAAGCGGCCCCCAGCACGGGAGGGTCCGGCAGGTACGTGCCCCGATCAAGTGAGGATCGAAGGCGAGGCTGGCCCGCCGCCGGGCTGACGCCTCGACAGGAGTGTGGCGCCGCGGGAGCTAAGCCCGGGCTATCCCGAGGCTAAGGTCTGATTAAGACCCTGGCTCGAGGGCCCGGAAAGCCAGGCAGGCGTTGTGTCCCCCGAAGCCGAAGGAGTTGTTGAGCACCAGGCGCGGTCGCACCAGGCGGGCCCCCTCGGAAACGTAGTCGAGATCGCAGTCCGGGTCGGGGTCCCGGTAGTTGATGGTCGGTGGGACCCGGCCATCCACGATGGCCATGATCGAGAACACCGACTCCATCGCTCCAG
>JAJZGN010000197.1 GCA_021798435.1 bacterium
AGACGGTGCCCCGGCCGCGCCGCTGCTCGATCCCGTGCTTGACGGCGTTCTCCACCAGGGGCTGGATCAGAAGGGCCGGCACCACCGTGCTCAGCACTTCGGGCTCGATGTGGTAGCGCACCTGGAGCCGCTCCCCGAATCGGGCCTGCTCCAGGTTGAGGTACTGGTTGACGTAGACGAGCTCGTCGGCCAGGGTGGTGAACTCCGAGCTGGGGCCGGCGAAGGCCCGGCGGCTGAAATCGGCGAACTCCACCAAGAGCTCGCGGGAGCGCTCCGGGTCGGTGCGCACAAAGCTGGCGATGGTTGTGAGCAGGTTGTAGATGAAGTGGGGGGAGATCTGGGCCCGCAGGGCCCGCAGCTCCGAGCGCACCAGCGCTGCCTGCTGCTGGTCGGCCCGCTGGAGCCTGAGCTGGGTCGCCAGCAGCTCTCCCAGGTCGGCGGTGACCCGGAGCTGGGCGGGGCTCGGCTCTCCCCCGTGGTAGGTGACGAGGGCTGCCACCGGATGGTCGTCGAGGGTGATCGGAGCCACCACCGCCACTCGCAGGGGGCAGTCGGTGGGCTCCTGGGGGTGGAGGCGCACCATCTGGGTCCGCCCCGATCCCAATGCCGAGAGGAACGGGGCCGAGTCCCCCTCGAGATGGCGGGCGTGCACGTCGGCGCGGCTGCCGGCCGCGGGCTGGTAGGCGAGGAGCTGACGCGCATCGTAGATGGCGGCTGCCATCCCCCCGGACTGGGGAACCAGAGAGCGCAACACCTTGACCGCCGTCTTTCGGTCCAGCCCCTGGCGCAGGCTGGCGACCGCTGAGGTGGCGAAGGCCAGAGTCCTCAGGGTGGCCCTCTCCTCCGCGGTGTTGAAGGAGAAGGGGCGACGCCGGAGGCGCCGGCGCACCAGAACCGCCGCCAGAGCGGTGAACACCGCCTCGATTCCCACCAGCGCGGGCCAGGGCATGGCGCGAATCATCCGCTGGGACTCCTTCAAGCGCAACCGCTTCCCCCGAGGCTCCTGCCGCTTGGGGGCTGATTCCGACCGCTCGGCGCGACCCTCGCCTCCGAGCCCCTCCCGGGGGCTACCCTGCACCCGGGCCGCGTTCCGGCGCGGCTCAGTGCCGTCTGCGGGGAGGTGGATCAGGCGCGTGGGTAAGTCAGGAGGGTGGTATGGCAGTTGATGGCAACCGGATTGACGCGCTGCAGGTGGAGGGGCGGACCTTCCCGCCACCCCCGGAGTTCGCGGCCCAGGCCAACGCCAAGGCCGACATCTACCAGAAGGGGTTCGAGGAGTTCTGGGAGGAGCAGGGGAAGGCCCGGGTCAGCTGGTTCCGCCCCTACGACAAGCTCTACGAGTGGAATCCCCCCTACGCCAAGTGGTACCTCGGCGGGCAGCTCAACGTCTGCTACAACTGCGTGGACCGCCATGTGGAGGCCGGCCGCGGGGCCAAGGTGGCCTTCTACTGGGAGGGGGAGCCGGAGGGCGAGCGCCGCACCGTGACCTTCTCCGACCTCCAGCGGGAGGTGGTGCGCTTCGCCAACGGGCTGAAGAAGCTGGGGGTGACGAAGGGCACCCCGGTGGGGATCTACATGGGCATGTGCATGGACCTTCCGGTGGCCATGCTCGCCTGCACCAGGATCGGTGCCCCGTTCACGGTGGTCTTCGGGGGCTTCTCCGCCGACGCTCTGGCCGGCCGGCTCAACGACATGGGTGCCGAGCTGCTGATCACCCAGGACGAGGGCTGGCGCAAGGGTGGCAAGGTCCCGCTGAAGGTCAACTCGGACGCCGCGCTGGAGATGTCCCCGACCGTCCGCACCTGCCTGGTGAGCCGGCGGATGGGCTCTCCCGTGAACATGCGTGAGGGGCGCGACGTCTATGTGGACGAGGCGTTGGAAGGGCTCAGCGACGATCCCGCCACCTGCCCCTGCGAGCCGATGGACTCCGAGGACCTTCTCTACCTCCTCTACACCAGCGGCACCACCGCCAAGCCCAAGGGCATCGTGCACACCACCGGAGGCTACCTGGTGGGGGTGGCCACCACCCACCACTACATCTTCGACATCAAGCCCGAGTCCGTCTACTGGTGCGCCGCCGACATCGGCTGGGTCACCGGGCACAGCTACATCCTCTTCGGCCCCCTCTGCAACGGGACGACCGGGGTGATCTACGAGGGGGTGCCCAACCACCCCAATGAGGAGCGCTGGTGGGAGATCGTCGAGCGCTACAAGGTCGACATCCTCTACACCGCCCCCACCACCATCCGGACCCACATGAAGTGGGGCCCCCAGCACGCCCAGAAGCATGACCTCTCCAGCCTGCGACTTCTGGGGACCGTGGGGGAGCCGATCAACCCCGAGGCCTGGATCTGGTACCGGGAGCACATCGGCCTCGGCCGCACCCCGGTGGTGGACACCTGGTGGCAGACCGAGACGGGGATGATCCTGATCTCGCCGCTTCCCGGGGTCACCACCCTCAAGCCGGGCTCGGCGACCCAGCCCTTCCCGACGGTTGACGCCGCTGTCTACGACGAGCAGGGGCAGGAGGTGCCGCCCGGGCAGGGGGGCTACCTCGTGATCCGCAAGCCCTGGCCCGCCATGCTCCGGGGGGTGTACAACGACCCCGAGCGTTACCAGCAGACCTACTGGTCCCGCTACAAGGACACCTACTTCGTGGGTGACGGGGCCCGCAAGGACGAGGACGGCGACTTCTGGCTGATGGGGCGGATCGACGACGTGATGAACATCTCCGCCCACCGGATCTCCACCATCGAGGTGGAGTCGGCACTGGTCGACCACCCGGCCGTCGCCGAGGCCGCGGTGTGCGGGCGCAGCGACCCCCAGACCGGCCAGGCGATCGTCGCCTACGTGACCCTCAAGGCCACCCACCAGCCCTCGGTGGAGCTCCTCGGGGTGCTGCGCGACCACGTCTCCAAGAAGATCGGCAAGATCGCCGCCCCGGCCAACATCGTCTTCACCCCCGAGCTCCCCAAGACCCGCTCCGGCAAGATAATGCGCCGCCTGCTGCGGGACGTCGCCGAGCACCGGGCCCTGGGGGACACCACCACCCTGGCGGACCCCACGGTTGTCGAGGAGCTGCGCTCCCGAGCGGTCACAGAGGAGGGCAAGGAGCAATAGGGAAGGGAAGTTCGGCGCACCATCAGTCGAGATCAAACCGACGGAGGTTCAAATAGTCAATGGCTGCTAACAATCCATCCGCTGGGCCGGCGCCCGTGATGCACACCCAAGAGGCGACGCCGGCCATCGCCGACCCCGCACCCCTGGGCCTCGCCGGGTTCGGCATGACGACCGCGATGCTGATGTTCATCAACATCGGGATGATCGGCGCCGGCGCGACCACCGCTGTCCTGCCCATGGCGGCTGCCTACGGGGGCCTCGGCCAGCTCCTGGCGGGGATGTGGGCGTTCAAGCGCGGCAACACCTTTGCCGCCACGGCGTTCAGCTCCTATGGCCTCTTCTGGATCAGCTACTACCTCTTGGTGGGCGTGTGGGCCAAGACGGTGACCCCGGCAGATGCCTCGCCGATCATCGGCCTGTATCTCTTCCTGTGGGGGATTTTCACCGCCTACATGTTCATCGCCTCGCTGGCCGGCACCAAGGCGGTGATGGTGGTCTTCTTCCTACTGGCGGTGACCTTCATCATCCTGGCGATCGGAGTCTGGGCGAACAACGCCCCTGGGCACGGTTTTACCCAGCTCGGTGGCATCGTGGGTCTTCTGACCGCGATCGCCGCGCTCTACACGTCCTTCGCAGACGTCACGAACGCGAGCTTCAAGCGGGTGGTCCTGCCCACCAACTGACGTCAGTGGGGCCCGGCGCCACGCGGCGCCGGGCCCTCGCGCCTCAGGCCCGGACG
>JAJZGN010000198.1 GCA_021798435.1 bacterium
GGTCACGCGCCGACGGCCGAGGAAAGAAGGAGCCGCGCCACCTCCAGGGCGGCGCCGGGACGGGCCAGGGCGCGGCCGGCCCGGGCCATCTGTTCGGCCCTCGCCGCCTCGGTCAGGACGGAGAGGATGAGCTGGGCCAGCCGGTCCGAGCTCAGCTCGGAGTCCTCCAGCAGCAGCGCCGCCCCGGCGGTGGCGAAGGCCTCGGCGTTGGCCAGCTGATGGTTCCCGGCGTGGGGATAGGGAACCAGGACCAGCGGGCGGCCCACACAGGCCATCTCGGCAAGAGAGCTCCCGCCCGCCCGCATCACCACCAGCCGGGAGGAAGCCGCCAGCTCGGCGACCTGGTCCGAGAACGGCAGCGGCCGGTAGCGCGGGTCCCGGTCCAGTCCGAGGGCCCTGACCTCGGCCGCGACCCGCAGCTCGTCCCGCTGGCCGGTGAGGTGGGTGATCTCCAGCTCCGGCAGCTGGCCCAGCAGTTGCGGCAGGGCCGCGACCAGTGCCTGGTTGAGGTGACGGGCGCCCTGGGAGCCGCCCATCACCAGCACCGAGGGGCGGGCGGGGAGCTCGGGGCTCGGTCCCTGGAAGGCGGCGCGAACCGGGTTGCCGGTGAACACCGACCGTCCGGGGGGCAGGTGCTCCGCGGTGTCTGCAAAGGACACCGCGATCTTGCTGGCCAGGGGTGCGAGACGGTTGATCGCCCGCCCGGGCAACCGGTTCTGCTCCAGCAGGACCACGGGAAGCCGGCGCCGGCGGGCAGCCAGGACCACCGGGACGCAGACGTAGCCCCCCGTCCCCAGCACCGCCTGCGGACGGAAGCTGGAGACCTCCCGACCAGCCTGGCGGTAGGCCAGTGGCAGCCGGGTCAGCAGCCGGGGGGTGGCGGTGAGCGGTGAGGAGCCCATGCTCCCCAGCGACAGCCCGCGGAACTCCAGCCCGGCCCGGGGGACCAGAACCGACTCGGGGCCGCCGCTGCGGCCCACGTAGCGGAGCTCCAGGGTGGGGTCAATCGACCGCAGCGCCTCGGCCACCGCCATCGCCGGGGTGCAGTGGCCACCGGTCCCGCCGCCGGTGATCAGAACGCGCATTGGCCTCCCCCGCTCGGCGGCGCCGGGCCGAGATGTTCAGCAATATCCCGGTGGCCGCCAGCGACAGCGCCAGCGACGACCCGCCGTAGCTTATGAAGGTGAGGGGGACCCCGGTCGAGGGGATCGTGTCCGTCACCCCGCCGACGTTGATCAGGGCCTGCCCCACGATCCAGACGGTGACCCCGCCGGCCAGCAGCGTCCCCAGACGGTCGGGAGCACTCCGGGCGATCTTGAGGCCCCTCCAGCAGAAGAGCCCGAACAGGAGCAGGACCAGCAGGGTCCCGACCAGCCCCAGATCCTGACCGATGACCGCGAAGATGAAGTCATTCTGGGACTCCGGGAGCCACTGGGCCGGGGGCACCGGGCTGGAGAAGCCGGTCCCGAAGACCCCTCCCGCGCCGAGCGCGTAAAGTGCCTGGACCGCCTGGTAGCCGGAGCTTTCGGCGTGGGCGAAGGGATGGAGGTAGGCGAGCAGCCGGGCCACCCGGTAGGGCTCGGCCAGGATCAGCAGCCCCCCCAGACCGAGGCCCAGGACTCCGGCCGCCAACAGGTGGCGGAGACGGGCCCCGGCCAGGACCAGGAGGCCGAGGGCCAGGACCCCCACCACCAGGGTGGAGCCCAGGTCCTTCTCCAAGATGATCAGCGCCCCGACCGCCCCCACCTGGAGGGCGTAGGGCCGGATGCCCTGGCTCAAGCTGCCGATCTGGCGGCGCCGGCGGTCGAGCCAGACCGCGCCGCTCACCAGCACCATGAACTGGGCGATGACGCTGGGCTGGATCTGGACGGGCCCGGCGCCGATCCATCGCCTCGCTCCCTGAACCTCCTTCCCGATGTGGGGGACCAGGACCGCCACCAGCAGCAGCATCGACAGGGCCGTGAGGTAGGGAGCCAGTCGGCGCCACTCGTGGTAGTCGAGCCGGTAGCAGAAGATCAGACCCCCCACCCCGAGGGCCAGCCAGAGGGCCTGCCGTTCGAAGAAGAAGGCGGGGTTGCCGTAGTCGGCGTACGCCGAGGGCGCGCTGGCGACGAAGACCATGATCAGCCCGAAGGCGCAGAGCGCCGCGGTCACCAGGATGAGGCCGAGGTCCAGGTTGGGCATCCGGCCCAGCCACCCTCGTCTCCGGCTGGCCCCGCGGGCGTGGGCTACCGGGATCCAGCGCTCGACCCTGGCGCTCACCCCGGACGCCCCCCGAGCCCGGTGGCGACTGCCCAGAGGAGGGCCAGGCCCCCGGCCACCCAGGACGCCGCCCAGAGCCGGAGGTCCACCGCCCACTCCCCCAACCCACCCAACTCCAGGTGGTGATGGAGGGGACTCATCCGGAAGAGACGGCGGCCTCCGCTGAGGCGGAAGTAGCCGACCTGAAGGATCACCGAACCGGTCTCGACCAGGAACACGGCCGCGAGCAGGGGCAGGAGGATCAGCAGCCCGACCTCGGCCGCGGCGCCAGCCAGCATCAGGCCCAGGGCCAGGGAGCCGGCGTCGCCCATGAAGATCTTGGCCCGGGGTCGGTTGAAGGCCAGGAAGGCCAGCAGCACCGCGGCCACCGCCCAGCAGGTTCCGGCCAGCTCCGACCGGCCCTGGAGCTGGGCCGCCAGCCCGAGGGCGAGGAAGCCCGGCACCGCGGTGCCCGCGGCGAGGCCGTCCACCCCGTCGGTCAGGTTGACGGCGTTGGAGGTGGCCAGCACGGCCAGGGCGGCCAGGGCTATGCCGAAGAGCCCCAGGTCGCGCCAGCCCGCCACCGGGATGAGCTGGGACTGGGCTCCGGTCAGGGCCAGCCCGACCCCCACGAGCCCCGCGCAGACGGCGAGGAGGACGAATTTGGGCACGACCCGGATCCCCTCCCCGCTGCGCACCTTGATGAGGTCGTCGGAGAGCCCCACCGCCATCCCCAGCACCCCGGCGCCCACCACCACCCCACCGGCCGCACCGCGCAGACCGAGGAGCCAGGCCCCCACCAGCACGGCGCAGAAGACCACCCCACCCGCGGTGGGGGTCCCGGCCTTGCGGAGGTGGGAGGTGGGGCCGTCCTGGCGTTCCCGCTGCAGGACCCCAAGGCGCCTCAGACCCACGATCGCAGGCGGATAGAGCACCAGCCCCCCCACCAGGGCGCCCGCCGCCGCCAACTGTGTCACCCTGGCCATCTTATGGTTGGAGGTGGAAGCGGGCGATGAGCGCCTCGGTGACCAGCTTGGAGGTGGGAGCGGCGTCGTAGGCGCCCTCGCGCAGGGCGGCCGGCACCTGGGGGTTGCGGATGATGCAGATCATCGAGTACTGGGGGGCGCTCGCGGGGAAGAACTCCACGAAGGAGTCGATGGTGTTGGACCCGTAGCTGCCATGGCCGTTGGAGACCGAGGCGGTGCCGGTCTTGGCGGCGATCTCCCCCTTCCAGGTCGGCCAGATGCGGGCCTCGAACCCGGAACCGCCGGTCGCGTCCACCACCCCCACCATCATCTGGGTGAGGGTCTGCGCGGTGGCGGCACTGACCACCCGGCGGGTCTTGGGCTTGACCACCGTGGGGGGCTGGTTCCCGCCCACGATCTCGCTGACCACGTGGGGCTGGACCCACACCCCGCCGTTGGCGACCGTGTTCACCGCCGCCAGCATCTGAATCGGGGTGGTGACGTACCCCTGGCCGAAGCTGTAGGTGGCGAACTGCAGGGGCTGGGTCTGGGAGTAGGGGGGCAGCGGCTGGTTGGACTCGCCGGCCAGGTCGATGCCGGTGGGATG
>JAJZGN010000017.1 GCA_021798435.1 bacterium
GAGCCTGCCCCATGGCGAGCCTGCCCCATGGCGACGGCGCTGCGAGCCACACCAGTCCCCACCCTCGACCGCGCCTCCATCGCCAGGGGCATCGCCGGTGCTGCCCAACACCCGTGACCATCACCCTTGACAAGTTGTGGGCGACAACATATGCTGCGCGCGGTTGCCGGGATGCACCCCGGCTGGAGGCCGCCACAAGGGAGGGTCGGTCGGGGAGACACCATGGCCGAGGGCCACCGCTGCAGGTCCCAGGGCGTGCAGGGTGGGAAGTGAAGTTGTCATGCATCAGAAGCCGGCAGGGAGGGTATGCCCTATGGACGTCGACAGCAGAGTGACGCTGGACAGCGCCGCACGATGGTCAGTTGCGGGCCGCAGGATGAAGCGGTCGGGCTGGGCGGGTCTGGTAGCCGGGGTGGCCCTGGTGGTCGCTGCCTGCGGGTCCACGTCCACGACTCCCACCAAGCCCAAGTCGGCCACCGTTCCCAACGTCAGCATCAGCTCCTTCACCTTGAACTTCTCCGCCATGAGCCAGTTCAAGAAGCTGACCGCGGCGGGCAAGGGGCTGGTCGGAGCGATCCTGCCGGACACCACCTCCTCGACCCGGTACACCGAATTCGACGCGCCCTACCTGATCAAGGCATTCGAGGCGGCCGGGTATTCACCATCCCAGTTCACGGTGACCAACGCTCAGGGGAGCGACGCCACCGAGCTCTCGATGGCCGAGTCCGACATCACCCGGGGCGCGAGGGTCTTGATCATGGACCCCTTGGACGGGACCGTGGCCAGTGAGATCCAGTCGTACGCGGCGTCGCACGGAGTAGCGCTGATCAGCTACGACCGCGCCACCTTCGCCGGCACCAACACCTATTACGTGAGCTTCAACAACTTCAAGGTTGGCCAGCTGATCGGAACGGGCTTCGAAGCCTGCGTCTCCAGCTACGGCATCACCCACCCCATGGTCTGGGAGGTCGACGGGGGAGAGAACAGCGACCCCAACGCCATCTCCTTCGCTCAGGGCTACAACTCCGTGATCTGGGGCACCAAGACGACTCCGCTCACGCCGCCCATGACCAACAGCAAGGGCTACACCCTGGTGGGCGACCAGGTGACCCTCAACTGGGACGTGGCCACGGCCGGTACCAACTTTGCCCAGGCGCTCACCGCCCACCCCAACATCAACGCCGTGGTGGTCGCCAACGACGAGATGAACGCCGAAGTGGTTCAGGACCTGAAGAACAAGGGCGTTGCCCCGCACACGGTTGCCACAACCGGCCAGGACGCGACCCTCACCGGGGCCGAGAACATCCTCGAGGGATACCAGTGCGGCACGGTGTACAAGCCCATCTACTTGGAGGCTCAGGACGCCGTGGCCCTGGCCACCATCCTGCGCGCCGGCAAGACCCCGCCGAGTGGCCTTGTAAATGGCACCACCGTCGACCCGGCCAATTCGAGCATCACTGAGCCGGCCTCGCTCCTGACGCCGGAATGGGTCACCGTCTCCAACATGGAGCAGACCCTGATCAAGGACCAGTTCATCTCCGCTGCCAGCCTCTGCTCCGCAGTCGGGCAGAGCGTGTGCACCCAGTACGGAATCCACTAAGGTCCATTTCTGAAGTGGGGAACGGGAGGCCGCACCGCGGGGTGCGGCCTCCTCGGGCCTCGCCTTCCACTGACCTACCAGAGGAGAACCCTGCAGGTGACGTCCCCGGTACCCGGCCAAGAGTCGTCAGCGCCCGGGGCCGCCCCGGCAGCATCGGTCTCCCCTGGCGCCCAAACCCTGCTGCAGCTGCGGGGCGTGGACAAGCACTTCGGGGCCGTGCAGGCGCTGTACCACGTGGACCTCGACCTCCCGGCTGCGCAAGTCACCGCCCTCTGCGGTGACAACGGGGCCGGCAAGTCGGTCCTCACAAGGTGCATCGCCGGGATCCACCAGCCCGACCGGGGCGAGATCCTCTGGAAGGGCCACCCGGTGCACATCCGGGGCCCTCGGGACGCCGCCGAGCTGGGGATCGAGGTTGTCTACCAGGACCTGGCCCTGGCTGACAACCTGGACATCGTCCAGAACATGTTTCTGGGACGGGAGCGGGTGCACCGGGGGCTGCTCAACGAAGACTCCATGGAGCGGGCGGCGGCGGACACCCTGCGCAACCTGAAGGTGACCACGGTGCGCTCCATCCGCCAACCGGTGGCCTCACTGTCGGGAGGTCAGCGCCAGGCGGTGGCGGTCGCCAAGGCGGTCATGTGGAACTCCAAGCTGGTCCTTCTCGACGAGCCGACCGCTGCTCTCGGCGTCGTGCAGACCCGGATGGTCCTGGACTTGGTGCGCACCCTGCGGGACCACGGTCTCGGGGTGATGGTCATCAGCCACAACCTCAACGACGTCCTTCAGGTCGCGGATCGGATCGCGGTGCTCCACCTGGGTCGCAAGGTGGCGGAGGGCCCGGCGACCGACTTCGACCTCCAGAGCGTCGTCGAATACATGACCACCGGCAGTTCGCACCGGTGAACCGGAGGATCAGCTCGTGAGCCCGGGGGAGGCGTGATGGCGCAGGTCGAAGACGAGGTCGGCCGGACCGCCTTGGACGAGGAGGCGGAGCCATCGGCCGCCGCCGAGATCGCCGCTCCCCCTGAAATCCTGGCGGAGTCCCTCGGGCAATACCTCCGGGCCTGGGGGCGCCGGGTCGCGGGAGGGGAGAGCGGCGCGCTGCCCGTGGTTCTCGCCCTGGTCATCATCGCCGTGGCCTTCGAGATCTGGACCCAGGGGCTCTTCCTGTCGCCCCAGAACCTGGTCAACCTCTTCATCCAGAGCATGTTCTTCATGACCCTCGGGATGGCCGAGATCTTCGTCCTGCTGCTGGGTGAGATCGACCTCTCCGCCGGCTACGTCCTGGCCGTGGCCGCCGGCATCGCCGGGCTCCTCGTCCAGAAGCCGGGCCCCGACTGGCCCTGGTGGCTGGCCATCATTACCGCCCTGGTGTGCTCGGGGGTCACCGGGGCTATATGGGGGCTATTGGTGTCCCGGCTCCACCTGCCCTCGTTCGTGGTGACGCTGGCGGGGCTATTGATCATGTGGGGCGTCATGTTGGTGATCCTGGGCAACGCTGGCGTGGTCTCGATCTCCAGCCGAATCCTGGTCAACCAACACGTCCTCTACCAGATCGTCAACGGAAACATCCCGCCGGCGGCGGGCTGGGTGGTGCTGGCGGTGCTGTCTCTGCTGTTCGCCGGCCTCACGATCTCTAGAGACTTCGGTCGGCGGCGGAAGGGGCTGGTGGCACCGCCATCCGGCCTCACGGTCCTCAAGATCGCTTTCTTCGTCGCCGCCGGGATCGCCGTGGTGGCGGTATGCAACGTCAACCGAGGTTCTTCACTTGTGGTTCTCGCCGGGGTCCCCTGGGTCGTGCCCATAGTGTTGGTGGTCCTTCTGCTCTGGGTCGTGCTCCTGCAAAGGACGAGGTTCGGCCGCTATGTGTACGCCATCGGAGGCAACCCCGACGCCGCTCGGCGGGCGGGCATCCGGCTGGCCACGGTGCGCACCTGGGCCTTCGCGCTGGCCGGGGTGACCGCCGGTTTCTCCGGCATCCTTTACCTCTCCTGGCAGGGCGGCACCTCCACCAACGTCAACGGCGGCCAGTACGTGCTCTATGGAGTGGCGGCGGCCGTGATCGGGGGCACCAGCCTCTTCGGGGGCCGGGGCAAGATCGCCCAGGCAGTTCTGGGCGGGTTGGTCATCGGCGCGATCTACAACGGACTCTATCTCCAGGGAGTGCAGGTGCAGTGGCAGCTGATCGCCACCGGCCTCGTGCTGGTGGGTGCGGTGCTCGTCGACACCCTCTCGCGGCGCGGGACCCTCTCCGGGAGCGCCACGCGAATCTGAGTTCAAAGCTCACCAGGAAGGCTGCAGCGATGGCCAGCCAGGCCCGCCAGTGACCGGCGCCATGCTGTGGACGCTTGGGGCGCCGAGCTTCCGCGGGGTGGGTGGTGCACCATGCCTGAGGGCGGTTGGGCGCGGCCTCGGGGCGTCTTGGCCGAAGTCGGGAAAGAGGGGCTGCTGAAGTCGTTGGCCAGGACTGAGAAGGGCGCCACTCAGGACACGGTCCGCAGGCACAACCTGGGGACCCTGCTCGGCCACCTGCACCGGCACGGGCCGACCTCGCGAGCTCGTTTGACCAGGATCCTGGGCCTCAACCGGGCCACCATCGGCTATCTGGTGGACGACCTGGCGGCACGGGGCCTGGTGACCGAGATGCCGGAGACAGAACAGGCGCCCCGAGGGAGGCCCTCCAAGGTGGTGGCGGTCCGGGGTGACCTCCACCGGGCCCTGGCCGTGCACGTCGGGGTCGATGCGGTGGAGCTGGCCCTGGTGGGATTGGGCGGCGCCATCCTGGCTCGGCGCCGGTCCGCCTTCTCCCGCCCGGGGGATCGCTCCGTGGAGCACGTGGTGCGCACCATCGCGCGCCTTGCCGCCAAGGTGCAGGCCGAGGCGGCCGGTGCTCTGGTCGGGGTGGGGGTGGCGGTTCCGGGCACAGTGAGTCCCGACGGGGAGATGGTGAACTTCGCCCCCAACCTGCGCTGGCGCCAGGTTCCCCTGGCCGGACTCCTGCAGGCGGCGCTCGGTGTTGGAGCGGGGGTGCGGGTTGGCAATGATGCCAATTTGGGCGCGGTGGCGGAGCACTCCCGAGGGGTGGGGATCCAGGTCAGCGACCTCATCTACCTTCACGCGGAAGTTGGAGTGGGAGCGGGGATCATCACCGGGGGCCGAATGCTCGAGGGGGCGGGAGGGTACGCCGGCGAGGTCGGCCACATGCAGCTGAACCCAGGTGGCCTGGCCTGCCATTGTGGCTCGCGCGGCTGCTGGGAGACGGAGGTGGGCGAGGACGCCCTGGTGCGCCGCGTCGGCCTCCCTCCGGGGGGGCGAAGCAAGGTGGACCTCGTGCTGCGGAGAGCCCGGGACGGGGACGGGGTGTGCCTGGAGGCGGTGGAGGAAACGGCCCGGTGGCTGAGCGTGGGTCTGGTGAACATGCTCTCGGCGCTCGACCCTGAGATGGTCATCCTGGGCGGAGTATTCGAGCAGATCCTGGACATCTGCCCGGAAACCCTGGCGGATCGCGTCGCCCAAACTTCCCGCTACTTCCACCCGGATGGGGTCGCCTTGGTCCGCCCTACCTTCGGCCACAGTTCGGTTCTGCTCGGCGCTGCCGAGCTCGGGCTGAGAACCGTGCTCGAAGACCCAGCCAGCGTGTCCCCGATGGCAGAGCTCCGACCGCTCGCTCTCAATGAGCCCCAGCTCCACCCCGGACGCCCGGCGCCGCCGAGCCGGCGCATCGAGAGCCCCGGGAACCAGACCCACCGCGGCCCGGACCCGCGAACCGACCGGCTCGCGGTGGGTCTGAAAGAACCCGGCACCCGGATCAGCTGACGGCGCTCCCCGCAGCACCGACAGGCGGGAAGCTGTCCGCCCCCACCCCGGGGCACCGGCGAGGGGGAGCCCTCACTCCACCGCGGTGGCACCCAGGTCTCGCCGGACCCTGACCCGGGTTGCATTCCGCACATCTGTTCTGTATACTCCGTACAGATGTTCCCCAAGCAAGCGCAGCGATCGTCCCGGGGCCAGGAGCAGAGCTGGCAGACCCAGCGTCGGCGCGTGGTGCGGGCCCTGGTCGTGGCCGGTGCCATCGGAGTGGCCATGACCCAGATAGCGTTGGGCACCACTAGGCCCACCTACTCGGTCGTCACGGTGAGGCCGGGGCAGAGTCTCTGGGTGATAGTCGCCAGCCACTACCCACAGTCCGATCCCCGCCAGCTAATACCGTTGGTCCAGGCGGCCAATCACCTGCGGTCGGCGGTCATCTATCCGGGTGAGGCACTGCGGCTCCCTTCGCTGCCGGCCTCATAGCCCAGGAGCCGATTAGGCATCAGGCGGATCCACCACTCCGCCCACCTGAGATCTCCCAACTTCTCCCCAGCCTCCCTGGCCACTCGCGCGGGCAGCACGGAGCTGGCCACCAACTCAACTGGGCCGCTGGCCAGCACCGCACGATGGTGGTCGGACACTCCCTGTCCGATCATCACTGCGGCGCGCGGATTCTTCCTCAGCGCCTCCAGGCGCACCGACCCCGGCCCGGTTGGGAGCCAGATGGTGCCGGGGGGCGCGAGATGGAAGGACACCGGGATGAGCAGGGGGGAGCCGCTGGCCACGGGGACGCCCAGGACGCAGTGTCGCTGCCCTTCGCAGAAGGAGAGGAGCTGAGCTGCGGCCATCCGGTGCTCGTCGGGCCAGGCCGCCCGCAGCGGCGCGCCTGCCCGGCTCCACGACCGGTCGATGAGGTCCTGTAGCGTCGCCCTGTCCTCTTTCTCCCATGGCACCACCGCCCATCATGGCAGCCCACCGGCGCGACCCATCGGCACCTGGATAACCTACCGCTATGGAGGAAATCCGCGCCAAGGTCCAGCGCCTCATCTTGGAAGCCCAGCGGCGCCGGCGCCTGGTCAGCCTGGTGGCGGTCGTGGCCCATCAGGGCCGCCCCTTGGCCGAGGTATCGGTGGGCCTGGCAGACGTCGAGCGCGCCCTGCCCGCGGGCCCTGACGTCCAGTATCGGTTGGGGTCGATCACCAAGACGCTCACGGCGGTGGGGATCATGCAGCAGGTCGCGGCAGGCCGGCTCTCCCTGGAGCAGCCACTGGAGGCCGTTTGGCCTGGGGCCCCGCACGGTAGCCTGCGGCTGGATCAGCTGCTCTCGCACACCTCTGGGTTGCAGCGCGAGCCCGTCGGTGAGGTCTGGGAGACCTTGGAGATCCCCTCGGCCGAGCAGCTCACGACCAATGCCGCCCAGGCGCGGAAGGTGCTGGAGCCCGGGGCGGGTTGGCACTACTCCAATCTGGGGTTCGCCCTCCTCGGCCAGGTGCTGGCCACAGTCGCCGGGCGGTCCTGGGAGCAGTACGTCCGGGAGTCGATCCTCGGCCCCCTGGGACTGGCCCGCACCACCTGGAGCCCGGAGTACCCGGCGGCAGTGGGGTACTCGGTCACCCCGTACGAACAGCAGGTCCGGGCCGAGCAGCCCGTCGACACCGGTGGCATCGGGCCAGCGGCCCAGCTCTGGAGCACCGCCCAGGACCTCTGGCGGTGGGCGGACTTCCTGCGGACGGGCGATGACAAGGTCCTCCCCAGCGACCAGCTGGAGGTGATGCGGACCCCCAGGGTGCTGGCCGACCTGGCCGGCTGGACCACCGCCTGGGGGCTGGGG
Organism: bacterium; assembly: GCA_021798435.1. Classification (GTDB taxonomy): domain Bacteria; phylum Chloroflexota; class Dormibacteria; order Aeolococcales; family Bog-877; genus JAJYXT01. Next base: position 7,245 of record JAJZGN010000017.1, read on the forward strand.
TTGATGCTGCTCAGGCGGGGCGACAACGTCTTCGTCGGGCACACCGGAGGCATGCCGGGGTTCCTCGCCGCCGCCTTCAGCGCACCCCGCTCCGGCACCTCGGTCGCCCTCCTGTGCAACACGGGATCCGGGATCGCCATCGGTCAACTGGCGGCGGATGTGCTGGAGGCCGTGGGGGAGGTGGCGGTGGAGCCCTGGCGCCCTGGACCGCCAGCTCCCCAGGAGGTGGACGGAGTTCTCGGCCGCTGGTGGGCCGAGTGGACGGAGTGGGTCTTCTCCTGGTCCGGGGACGTGCTCGAGGCACGGCAGCCGGAGGCCCCCGACGCCCCGCCCTCTCGGTTCCGCAGGGTTGGACAGGACCTTTGGGCCTGCGAGTGGGGGAGTGAGCGGGGAGAGGAGATGCGGGTGGTGCGAGACGCGGACGGAAGGGTGGTGAAGCTCTACATCGCCACCTACCCGTTCACCAGGGAGCCGCGCGTCTTCGGGCAGAAGTAGCTCAGCCCCCGGGGCCGATCAGTCCGGCCGTGGATCCGGGGCCAGCCAGACCGTGGCCAGCGGGGGGAGGGTGACAGTCGCTGAGTTGGGGAGCCCGTGCCAGGGAGTGGGGCTCGACTCCACCACTCCGAGGTTGCCCAGATCACTGCCCCCGTAGTGGCGGCTGTCGGTGTTCAGCACCTCTCGGTACGGGCCAGCCCCGGGGAGGCCAACCCGGTAGCCGAAGCGGGGGACCGGTGACAGGTTGCAGAGGCAGACCAGATGGCGGCCGGGATCCTCGGCGAAGCGGGCGAAGGCGATCACGTTGGCGTCGGCATTGCTGCCGTCGATCCAGCGGAATCCCCGGGGCTCGAAGTCCAGCTGGTGGAGCGCGGGATGGGCGCGGTAGATGCGGTTCAGGTCGCGGACCAGGCGCTGCACCCCGAGGTGTTCTGCCAGGTCCAGGAGGTGCCAGTCCAGGCTCGAGTCCGAGTTCCACTCCCGGCGCTGGCCGAACTCGCCCCCCATGAACAGGAGCTGCTTGCCGGGATGGGCCCACATGTAACCGTAGAGCGCGCGGAGATTGGCGAACTTGCGCCAGTCGTCGCCGGGCATGCGGCTGAGGAGCGAGCCCTTGCCGTGGACCACCTCGTCATGGGAGAGGGGCAAGAGGAAGTTCTCGCTGAAGGCGTACATCAGGCTGAAGGTGAGGGAGTTGTGGTGGTAGCGGCGATGGATGGGGTCGCGGGAGAAGTAATCGAGGGTGTCGTGCATCCAGCCCAGGTTCCACTTGAGGCCGAAGCCCAACCCTCCCGTGTAGACCGGGCGGCTGACCCCCGGCCAGGCGGTGGACTCCTCGGCGACCATCAGGGCGCCGGGATGCTCCCCGTACACCGCAACGTTGACCTCACGCAGGAACTCCACAGCATCCAGGTTCTCCCGGCCGCCGAACTGGTTGGGGACCCACTCACCGGGCCTGCGGCTGTAATCGAGATAGAGCATGGAAGCCACCGCATCGACTCGGAGCCCGTCCACGTCGAACTCGTCCAGCCAGTAGACCGCATTGGTCACCAGAAAGTTGCGCACTTCGCGACGCCCATAGTTGAAGATGGAGGTCCCCCAGTCGGGGTGGACTCCGAGGCGGGGATCCTGATGCTCGTACAGGGCGGTCCCATCGAAGCGACTGAGGGCGAATTCGTCCTGCGGGAAGTGGGCTGGGACCCAGTCCAAGATCACGCCCACACCGGCCTGGTGCAACGAGCAGACCATGTCATGGAAGTCCTGGGGACTTCCGTATCGGGCGGTGGGAGCGTAGTAGCCGCTGACCTGGTAGCCCCAGGAGCCTCCGTAGGGGTGCTCCGCCACCGGCATCAGCTCCACGTGGGTGAAGCCCAGGTCCCGGGCGTAGGCGCCGAGCTCCTCACCTAACTCGCGGTAGGTGAGCGGTGACCCGTCTCCCCTTCGGCGCCAGGAGCCCAGATGCACCTCGTACACGCTGATGGGGGAGCGCAGCGGCTCCCCGGAGTCCCGATCCCGGCGCCACTCCGGGCCGGCCGGAATCAAGGTCGGACTCACGACGCTGGCGGTGCGGGGAGGCAGCTCCATATGTCTGCCCACCGGATCCGCCTTGTACACCCAGCTCCCGTCCGGTCGCAGGATCCAGTACTTGTACAGCGTTCCCGCCTCCACCCCCGGGACGAAGATCTCCCAGATCCCGGAGGTCCCCAGATTGCGCATGGGCAGGGTGGGGGAGTCCCACCCGCAGAATGGGCCGACCAGGCGCACGCCGAGGGCGTTGGGTGCCCAGACCGCGAAGGCCGTCCCCTCGACCCCCTGGTGGGTGCGGGGGTTGGCGCCGAGATGGCGGTAGAGGTAGCGGTCGGTGCCCTCCCTGAGGAGGTGAAGGTCCTGGGGGCCGAGAGTCGGGCTCAGACTGTAGGGATCCGCCGGAAGTGGCTTGACCCCTCCTGAACCCACCTGCTCGAGCAGGAAGGGCGGCCGCCCTGAGCTCGCCAGCTGCTCCGCAGCTGCCATCTGCGGCGGCGTCAGGAGGGCGAGGTGAAACTCGGGGTCCAACTCGAGAGGATGGAAGGGGAAGCTGCTCTCGGCGACCAGGCCCTTCAGGCCGGGTGCGCCCGGACGCCAGACCAGTGCCATCCCCGCTTCTCCACGGCGCTGCAGGCCGAGTATGGAGTGGGGGTCCTGGCAGCGACCGGAACGTAGGAGCGCCAACTGCTCGGCGCCGACCGATGGTCGGGACATCACCTCCCCTCAGCGACCAGGCGGACCATCCCCTCCAGGGGGATCTCGATCCAGTCCGGGCGGAAGTTGAGCTCGTAGTCCAGCTCATAGAGGCACTGATTTAGCTCCAGAGCCCGCAGTAGGAGCTCCCGGTCCTCCGGCGCCGGCGGCAGAAGCGTCAGCACCCCGGGATCGCGCCAGTAGGCCAGCCAGAACGCTTCGCGCATCACCTCCGCCCAGGCCCGTCCATAGGGGCTGAGCGTCCTGGCATTGGCCTCGTCCGGGTGGACCTGCTGCCGCAGGGCCAGGGCCGCTGCGTACTCTAGGGAGCGGAGCATCCCGGCCACGTCCCGGAGTGGCGACGCCAGCTGGCGACGGAGCTCCGGGGGCTCAGATGGACGGCCCTCGAAGTCCAGGAAGTGCCAGCCCTCGTCGTTCCGGACCACCTGCCCGAGATGGAGATCCCCGTGGGCCCGGATCTTGCGCCCGGCCCGGACCAGCCGACCGGCATCCATCAGGATCCGTCGAGCTTCCGCCGCGCGAACCCGGAGCGGTTCCAGGCGAGGCTCGGCAACCTCCAGCAGCCGGTCCAGCTGCTGGAGTCCCCGGCCTTGGATGGAGAGCAGATCGGAGCGCTCGATTTCGGCGGCCGGGGGCTCGAGGCCGCTGGCCGGAGACGCCAGTGCCAGGTGCAGCGCCGCGGTCAGGTGCCCCAGCTCGCGGGCGGCCGGCAGGAAGGAGCCCCCCTGCTCCAGCACGGCGCGCCGGCAGCGCTCGGGAGGGGGGACCTCGCCATCGGCCTCCATCAGGAGGTCGCCCTCCAGATCCCGAAGCGAGGTGAGGGCCAGCACCATGCCCTCAGTGGAGTTGGCCAAGTAGCGCTGAATCAGTCCCAGCGTGGTGCGCTCGGTTCCCGCCTCCAGCTCCAAGGACCCCAGGGCCGGGGCGATGGCGGGGAAGCCGACCCGGGTGAGGGCCGAAGTCAGCTCCACCTCTGGGCTGGGTGCCCGCCAGGCTCGCCGGTAGAACTTGACCAGCACTCGCTCGCCCACCACAAGGCTGCTGTTGCTCTGCTCCAGTCCGAGCGGCCGGGCCCCTTCAGCCGAGGCGAGGTATTCTTCCGCGCCCTCCGGGGTCACCACCAGGTGCGCATCCTCTTCCGACCCGGAGCGCGCCGCCGCCATGAGGGCCAGGGAAAACGCCGGCTGGGACAGGACCTCCCGGACCGACCAGTGCCGACCCTCGGCGTCGGCTCCCTCCCAGATGACGTCGCCGGACCCGGGTGGGCTGGCGGGGTCGAAGTCGAGGCCAAGGTGATAAGCGGCCACGGATCCAGACTCCAGGCCGACCTCGGTCAAGACAAGGGCCTGGGGATGGGGGAGGGGGGAGACCCAGAGGATCGCCCGCGGGCGCACAAAGGTCAGGCCATCCGCCTTGTGTCCGAACCAGCGCTGACCGGGGAGCCAGTTGGCGACCTCGGCGAACAGCTGGGGCAGGTGGTCAAGTTCCAGAGTCAAGACCCTCGCTCGAGCCTAAGCCAGTAGAAGCCGTGGGGCCCGAGGGTGAGGGGATAGGGTGACCTCCCGATCTTGGGGAAGGGGACCCGACCCACCAGCTCCACGGGGGAGCGGCCGGCGAAGGCAGGCAGCGCGAGGCCCGCGGGCTGGGCGAAGCGCGAGAGGTTGTTCACGCACAGCACCTCCTCATCCGCTGAGGATCGCACGAAGGCGAAAACTGAGGGGTTGTTGACTTCCACGACGGTGAAGTCCCCGCGCCCGAAGACCGGGTGGGCCTGGCGCACCCGCACGAACCTCCGCACCCACTGTAACAGCGAGCTCTCGCTGCGCTGCTGCTGTTCCACATTGCAGGCCTGATAGCCGTACACCGGGTCCATCAGCGGGGGCAGGTAGAGCTGAGCGAAGTCGGCCCGGGAAAAGCCACCACAGCGATCGGCGTTCCACTGCATCGGGGTTCGAACCCCGTCCCGGTCCCGCACATACACGTTGTCTCCCATGCCGATCTCATCGCCGTAATAGAGGATCGGGGTCCCGGGAAGGGAGAGGAGGAGGGCGATGAAGAGCTCCATCTGGCGGCGGCCATTGCCAAGGAGCGGAGCCAGGCGCCGACGGATGCCGAGGTTGAGCTTCATCCGTGGGTCGGCGGCGAATTCTGAATACATGTAGTCGCGCTCGCTGTCGGTGACCATCTCCAGGGTCAGCTCGTCGTGATTGCGCAGGAAGAGGCCCCACTGGGAGCCGTCGGGAATCGGTGGCGTGTCGGCCAGGATCTCGGTGATCGGGTAGCGCTGCTCCTGGCGAAGGGCCATGAACATCCTCGGCATGAGGGGGAAGTGGAAGCACATCTGGCATTCGTCTCCGTCGCCGAAGTAGGCGCGGACGTCCCGGGGCCACTGGTTGGCCTCCGCCAGGAGCACCCGGTCGGGGAACTCCGCGTCCACGACCGCCCGTACCCGCCTCAGGTACGCGTGGGTCTCGGGCAGGTTCTCGCAGTTGGTGTCCTCGCGCTCGAAGAGGTAGGGAACCGCGTCCAGCCGCAGCCCGTCCAGCCCCATCCCCAGCCAGTAGCGGATGACGTCCAGCATGGCGTCCTGAACCTCGGGGTTGTCGTAGTTGAGGTCAGGCTGATGGCGGAAGAAGCGGTGCCAGTAGTAGGCGCCGGCCACCTCGTCCCAGGTCCAGTTGGAGGTCTCGGTGTCCACGAAGATGACCCGGGCCTGGCGGTAGCGCGAATTGGTATCGGAGAAGACGTACCAATCGCGCTTCGGCGAGGTCGGGCCGCTCCGCGCCTCCTGGAACCATGGATGCAGGTCCGAGGTGTGGTTCATCACCAGATCTGAGATGACTCGGATTCCCCTCGCATGGGCCGCCTCGATCAGCTCTCGGAAATCGTCGACGGTGCCGTAGTCGGGGTGGATCGCGTAGAAGTCGGAGATGTCGTAGCCACCGTCCCGGAGGGGAGAGGCGAAGACCGGGAGCAACCAGATGCAGTCCACCCCCAGCCAGCTGAGGTAGTCGAGCTTGGAGGTGAGGCCGGGCAGGTCGCCGATGCCGTCGGCGTTGCTGTCATAGAAGCCGCGCACCAGCACCTCGTACATGACCGCGTCCTGGTACCAGCGGGACGGCTCAGATGCGGTCACGGCACCACCGCGAAGAGATGACCGGGGGCTCGGGCCGGGTCCAGGCGCACGAAGTTGTGCGCCCCCTGCCAGCGGTACTCCGCCCCGTCCAGCAGGTCCCGGAGCGCAAAGCTGGAGTCCGGGCCGAGGCCCAGCTCGGCCAGGTCGAGGTGAACCATGGACTCGTGGGCCCGCCAGGGGTCGAGATTCACGACCACCAGTACCCGGTCCTCGAGGCCCGGTGTGGTCTTGGAGTAGCACAGGAGGTCGGGGTGGTCGGCCCAATGGAAGAAGAGCCGTCGGAACTGCTGCAGGGCCGGGTGGGCCCGCCGCGCGGCGTTGACGGTGGCGATGAGCCCCTCGATGCCCGGGTCGCCGTGGTCGGGCCGGGGACGGTACTGGTACTTCTCCGAGTCCAGGTACTCCTCACTCCCGGGCCGGAGCGCCTTTCTCTCCAGATGCTCGAAGCCGCTGTAAACCCCATAGCTCGAGGATAGGGTGGAGGCGAGGAGGAGCCGGGAGCGGAAGGCCCCCTCGCCGCCCTCCTGCAGCTGGGCGGTGAGAATGTCCGGCGTGTTGACGAAGAAGTTCGGCCGAAGGAAGTCGGCGGTCTCATCCGCCAGCTCGCGCGCGTAGGCCACCAGGTCGTCCTTGGTCTGCCTCCAGGTGAAGTAGGTGTAGGACTGGGAGAAGCCGACCCTGGCCAGCTCGCGCATCATGGCCGGGGCGGTGAACGCCTCCGCCAGCAGGATGACTTCCGGGTGCTCGAGCCGGAGCCGATCCACGAGGTACTCCCAGAAGGGCACCGGCTTGGTGTGGGGGTTGTCCACGCGGAAGACCCGCACCCCCTGGCGGGCCCAGTGATCGAGGATCTCGTAGCAGGCATCCCAGAGACCGCGCCAGTCCCGACAGCTGAAGTCCAGGGGGTAGATGTCGTCGTATCGCTTGGGGGGATTCTCAGCCGGCCGGATGGTGCCATCGGGGCGGCGGCGGAACCAGTCGGGGTGCTCCTTCACCCAGGGGTGGTCCCGGGAGCACTGAAGAGCGTAGTCCAGGGCAACCTCCATGCCCACCTCCTTGGCTCGCGCCATGAGCCCGCGGAAGTCCTCCATGGTTCCCAGCTCGGGGTCCACCTCGGTGTGGCCCCCGAGCTCGGAGCCGATGGCCCAGGGACTGCCCGGATCGCCGGGGAGGGCAAGCGGCGCGTTGTTCCGCCCTCGCCTGCCGGTGACCCCCACCGGGTGGATGGGGGTCAGGTAGAGAACGTCGAAGCCCAGTGCCGCCAGGTGCGGGAGCCGGTCAGCCGTCGCGGAGAGAGAGCCGGGTTGGAAGCCGTCAGATCCCTGGGAGCGCGAGAACAGCTCGTACCAGCTGCCGAAGAGAGCCCTGGGCCGCTCCACCCATAGAGGCCGCGGGGGCGAGGTCGCGAGCGGTCGCCAGACCAGGGTCGCCAGCAGACTCTGGAGCTTCTCATCGAGAAGAAAGGCCAGCTCACGTTCGACGCCGGACCCCGCGAGTTCCGTCGCCGCCCGAACGAGGGAGCGCGCCGTCTCTCCGGGCAACCGGCGTAGGGTCTGACGCAGGAGGGCCCAGCCCTCATCCACCTCGGGAGCCGGGTCAACTCCGGTCGCGAGGCGGCGCCCCACGTCGTCGCACCAGGTTCCAAATCGGTCCTCCCAGGCCTCCAGCCGGAACTTGCAGGAGCCGACGCGGTCCGGCACCAGATGGCCGTCCCACCAGTCGTCCACGGCTGGACCGAGGGGGAAGGTCAGCGCGGCTGGCCAGCCGTCTGAGTGACCGGCGGGAAGGAGGCGCCCACGAGCGCGGAGGCGCGGCCTGCCGTCCGCGAATATGCGCGCCCGCACCGGCACCGCCTCGCCAACCACCGCTTTGGCGGGCCGGCGCCCACCGTCCACGCTGGGCCGTATCTCGCCAATCACCACCCGGGGCGGAGGGGCAGAGCGCCGCGGCGATGGGGTGGGAGCCACGAGGCAAGCTTGCCAAACCCGACCCCCCGCGCGCCCGCCGGCGTGCCCGGCACGCGGTCTGGCTGTCAGCGCCGAAGCCGGACCCCTCGGCGGACCAGGCGGACCCACTCATGGTCCCCCTGCAGGGCCAGCCTGGTGCGGAGGACCAGGTTGTTCGGGTCCTGGCTCCGGTGGCAGGCGATCGCGCACTCCTGCACCCCCCGGTCGACCCGGACCGGTACCGGGTCTCCGGCGCCCGGAGCGAAACCGGCGAAGGGCGCCCCGAGGCGCTCCCTAAGTTGCGTGGCGATCTCCTCGGCTGCCCCCCACTCCAGGCTGGGGAGAGCGCGGGCGGCAGCCACCCTGAGAGCTGCCGCCGTGGCAGCGGCGTGGTCCGGATGCCCGGTGACCCCGAGGCGTTCGAAACCCACCAGAAGGCGTGCTCCCCGCAGCTCCTCCGCAACCAGTAGGGTCAGCTCATCCGCTGGCAGCGCCGGCAGCCCGCCGTCCGGAAGCGCCTCCAGCCGGACTGAGCGCAATCCCAGCACTTCAGCTGCCGCCAGCACCTCTTCGCGGCGTGTCGCCACCAGGTCCTGGCCGGTGCCCACGGTGGACGCTTCCCCGGCGGAGAGGCACAGGAGCCGAACCTCGATCCCGGCCTCCACGAGAGCCCTCAGCACCGCCCCGAGACCGAAGCTCTCGTCGTCCGGGTGGGCCACCACCGCCAGGGCGCTGCCCAGCGGCGCGAGCAATCCCGCCAGGACGGAGATTGGCTCGGCTGCGGACGGATCAGGCGAGGGAGAGGAAGAGGTGCTCAAGCTGCGCCTCGCTTGTCTCCCTCAGGTCGCTGGCACCCTCAGCGCACTGCCTAAGGCCGCAGGCGATGATCTTGAATCCTGCCCTGTCGAGCGCCCGGGAGGCGGCGGCCAGTTGGGTCACCACCTCCTCGCAGTCCCTCCCCGCCTCGATCATGGAGATGACTCCGGCGATCTGGCCGTGGGCACGCCGGAGGCGCTTCAGGACCTCATCTGCCGATTTGGCCTCGAGCTGCAACTTGAGTCCTCCCTTGGCGGCCGCCCGGTTGCCTGCTGCAACCTCTTCTCGAATATACTCCGTGGGGTATGTTTGGGATCCTGCGCCGCTGGTCGGTGCCTACGGTCACCATCGACGAGTTCGCCGAGCTGCACCGCAAGGGATGCTTCGTCGTC
>JAJZGN010000018.1 GCA_021798435.1 bacterium
CGCCCAGGCGCTCCAGGCGGCGCTGGAAGAGGCCTTCGCCCGCGAGGAGCCGGACTGATGTCTCGCAGCCTCACCAGTGAGCTCTACCGGGCAGCCCGCCTTTCGGCCTCGGCCAGAGCTGTGAGCCGGAGCTTGGAAACCGGCAATCCTAAGTACGTCGCCCGCAGGGCTCGCAATATCGCCGTCGGTCGGACCCTGGCGCGTGCCGGTGTGTGGAGGGGTCTCTGGGGCAAGTGGTAGCCGGTCGCAGGGGCCGGTAGCCTCTACCGCTCCACGATTCGCCGGGACCACGGGCAGGTGTCACCCCGCCGGGGATGAAGCGGCCAGGGCGCGGCGTGCCTCCCGGGGCTCCCAACTCTGCCTGGCCCGACCACTGGCGCCCAGATGGGATCCGTCCGAGCCGGGAGCCGAGCCACAAAGAGACTCAGATGCCCTGCAGCCCCGAGATCAGCCGGTCCACATCCGAGTGGTCGTTGTAGTGGGCCAGCCCGGCGCGGACCGCGCCCTGGGGTTGGAGCCCCAGCGCCCGCGTTATCTCATAGGCATAGTTGTCACCGCTCCACACGTTGACGCCCTGTGCCGCCAGGCGGGACGCGACGTCGTCGGGGGTGTGCCCGGACACTCTGAAGTAGGCCGTGGGGGCGCGCCTGAGGGCGCGGCCAAAGACGGAGATCCCCGGGATCTCGAGCAGGGCCCCGAGCAGGACCTTGAACAGACGCTCCTCACTCGCCTCCACCGCAGCCATGGCCCGGAGGATGCGATCGCGGCGAGACCCGGAGCCGGGGCCAGCCAGCCCAGCCAGATGTTCAACCGCGGACGCCACCCCCGCGTAGTCGGCAAGCGGTGGGGTCCCCAGTTGGTACCGATCGGGCACTCGGTCGCTCGCGGGGAGCAGCTTATCGGGCTGAAAGCGGTCGAGAAGTTCAGGAGCAGCCACCAGAGCGGCCACATGCGGTCCGCACCACTTGTACGCCGAAGTGACGTAGAAGTCGGCTCCCAGCCGCTGGACATCCACCGGCATATGGGGGGTGGCGTGCACCCCGTCCACGTAGGTGAGCGCCCCCTCGCGGTGGGCGATGGCGGCGATGCGCGCGATGTCGGGACGGGTGCCGAGGACGTTGCTGGCGGCGGTCACCGCCACCAGCCGGGTCCTCGGCCCGACCAGGTGCTCGTACTGCTCAGTCGGGAGCTCCCCGGTGTCGGGGTCCACCTCGGCCACCCGGACCGTGGCCCCGGTCGCGGATGCGGCCTGAATCCACGGACGGAAGTTGCCATCGTGCTCCAAGCGCGAGATCACGATCTCCTCGCCAGGCGACCACTCGCGGGCCAGCAGGCGGGAGAACTTGTAGGTGAGGGCAGTCATGCTGGGGCCCATGACGACACCTGTGGGGTGGCCACCGACCAGATCGGCGACGGCCTGCCGGCACTCGGCGATGAGGTCGTTGGCGTGCCGGCTGGAGGGGAAGAAGCCGTCGGTGTTGCTGAGACCCTGCCGATAGGCCCCAGCGATCGCGGAGATCACCGATTCCGGGGTCTGGGTGCCAGCGGCGGCGTCCAGGTAGGCGCGGCCGTCCGCCAGAGCCGGGAACTCCGCCCGGATGGCGCGCGTGTCGAGCTCTGGAGTCTGGGTACTCATGTGCCTCCCCGGCATCCCGATTGCCGCTCGCTCCGATTTTAGGCGGGGCTTCGGCCCCTCGATCGGGGGTTCGGCCCTTTTCGCGGCCGGGGGCTCCTCCGGCACCGGGCCGATCGGGCCCGCACGCCAGCTGACACCTAGAATCGATGGTGAAGGTGCCCTGCTGGCCAAGACGTGCCGGCGGCGCCTGCTCACTCGCGGAGTTGGGAGTCAGACGTGGATTCGGAGCTGGACGAGGACCTCGAGGGCGCGCCGACCGGCGGAAGCGTGCGCTCCCTCAGCCCGGCCAAGTGGGCGGAGCTGGAGGCCCAGTGCGCCGCCATCCTGTCCGGCCTGGGGCTCGACCTCGACACCTTGGCGACGCGGGACACGCCCCGACGCTTCCTGCGCGCCCTGTACGACGCGACCTCGGGGTACGACGGCGACCCCAAGCTGCTCACGGTGTTCCCCACCGAGTGCCGGGGAGGCGCGGACTGTCGCATAAGCCAGATCATCGAGGGCCCGATCCCGTTCTTTGCACTGTGCGAGCACCACGCGCTCCCCTTCCATGGGACGGCCCACGTGGCCTACATCGCCCACGAACACATCGTCGGTCTCTCCAAGCTGACCCGTCTGGTGCAGGTGTACAGCCGCCGCTTCACAGTGCAGGAGCGGATCGGCCAGGAGATCGCTGACTGGATGGTGGACCATCTCCTGCCCCACGGAGTCGCGGTCCATCTGGAGGCGGCCCACCTGTGCACCCAGATGCGTGGGGTCCGGGATGACCGAACGCGCACCGCGACGACCTTCTGGCGCGGCGCCTATGAGACGGACCCGGAGCTGAGGAATGACTTCATGGGAACGGTGTGGCAGCACCACCAAACGCACCCCTGACGGTGGTGGGCGGCGCGACGGGGGCCCTGGGCCGCGCGGTCGTGCTCGACCTCAGCCGGAGGGGCCACCGGGTGGTCGCCGTGGGGCGCGCGGCGGCCGATGTCCCGGGCGCGAGCTGGACCTTGACTGCCGATCTCGGGGCGCGGGAGGGCGCCGAGGCGGTCTTCAGGGAGGTGGAGGCCATCGGAGAGGTGGAGGCCGTGGTCAATGTGGCCGGCGGATTCGCTTCCGGCTCGGTGGTCGCGGGAGCGGATACCGTCCTCCACGAGATGCTGGCCGTGAACCTTGAGACGGCCTGGTGGAGCTGCCGGGCCGCGGCCCCGCTCCTCGCCCGGCACGGAGGTGGGGCCATCGTCAACGTGGCCTCCAGGTCGGCGCTGGGGCCGGTCAGGGGCGCCGCCGCCTACGCCATCTCCAAGTCGGCCGTGCTGCGCCTCACCGAGTTGCTGGCGGCGGAGCTGGCGCCCTCCCGAGTCCGGGTGAACGCGATACTTCCCGGCGTCATCGCGACCGCCGCCAATCGTGAGGCATTGCCCCCGGAGCGGCTGGCAGCCGCGGTGCCACCCGGGGATGTCGCCGCCGTGATCGCCTTCCTGATCTCGGATGCTGCCTGGCCGATCAGTGGCGCTCTGATCCCGACCTCCGGCTGGAGCTGACCACTTGGGGCCGCTCGAGGTCCTCATGGAGACCGGCGACCAGGAGCCGGAGGAGATGCCGGTCGGGCTCATGGGGCTGTACGGCGGGGGGCTTGCCCTGAGGCCGCCGGTGGTGTTCGCCAACTTCGTCTCATCCCTGGATGGGGTTGTGGACATTCCGGGCACCGGCAGGGTGGGACGCCTTCTCAGCGGCGACAGCCCGGGAGACCGGTTCGTGATGGGCTTGCTCCGAGCCTCCGCAGACGCGGTCCTGATCGGGGCCGGAACTCTTCGCGCCAGCCCCGGCTCCACCTGGTTGCCCGAGCAAGCGTGCCCGGAGCAGGCGGCGGGGTTCCTGGAGCTGCGGCGTCGGAAGGGGCTCTCCCCCAGCCCCCGGGTGGTGGTGGCATCGGCCAGAGGGGAGCTGGACCCGGCCCACCCTGGCCTCCGGGGCGCGCTGGTGGTCACGGGAGAGGCCGGCGGGGCCCGGTTGCCCCGGGAGTTGGACGCCGAAGTGGTGCACGTCCCCGACGGGCCCGCTGGACTGGACCTGCGCGCCGTGCTCCGGCAGCTCGTGGCCAGGGGCTTTCGGACCATCCTCAGCGAGGCCGGCCCCAGCTTAACCGGGCAGCTGGTGGCGCAAGGACTCCTCGGCGAGCTCTTTCTCACGCTGTCGCCGCTTCTTGCCGGTTGGCCCGCCGGCGGGGGCCGCAGGGGGCTCCTGGGAGAGACCGAGTTGCTCCCCGGGCTTAGTGTGGGTGGCGAGCTGGTGTCGGTGCGCCGCCAGGGGGCCCACCTCTTCCTTCGCTACCGCCTCCGACGCGGGAGCGGGCTCTCAGATGGCTTCAGCGGGGAGCCCTCGCCGGCGTAACGGTGGGGGAAGGTGGAAGCGGCACCGGGCTGGCCCCACTCGCGCCCTGCCGCGACCGCCAGGCCTGGGCCACCAGCGCCAGCACCATCAGGAGGAGGAGCAGGTTGCGCGCCTCGAGCACCAACAAGCCGGAGCGCGCCAGCCCCAGGATCGAGGTCCAGAGGTAGGGGAACTCGAGCTGGGTGAGCAGGCCCAGCAGGACGCAGCCCCAGAGCAGCGGCGCGCGCGTCCTGCCGCCCAGCTCGTAGGCCGCGAGGCAGGCGCAGGGAGTGAAGGCCGCCAGGTACTGTGGAGAGAGGACTGGGGTGGCCACCAGGGCAGCCCCGATAGAGGCGGCGAAAAGGAGTCCCGGGGGCGCCCCTCCGTGGAGCCCGGCCCAGAAGACTGAGAGCAGGAGCGCCACTCCCAGGGCGGCGAAGGCGGCGGCGCCGACCGCAAGATGAAGGCGGGCTCCCGTCACCTCCATGGAGCCGAGTGCCCCTCTCAACACGGTCACCTGGTGCAGGTGGGCAAGGGCCAATCCCAGGCCGGCTGGCAGGCTCTCGATCTCGACCCCGCGGTCCAGGTTGTGGAGCTGGGAGGTGGCCAGGCCGCCGTGGGACCACAGCTGGAAGCCCACCAGAATCGCTGCCACCGGGAGGAGCGCCAGCAGGGGCGGGCGGAAGGACGCCGCCAGCCGGGACCAGAATCCAGGTCGGCCGCGGACCGCGGCGGCGCAGCTCAGGGCGAGGAGGGGCACCAGTGCCACCAGTGCGTACTCCTTGATCAGGCCGGCGGCCAAGACCAGCAGGTAGGCGGTGGCGTAGCGGGAGTTGGACGCGGCGAGGGCTGACGCCAAGAGCAGGAGCCCGATGGCGGGGTCGGGACGGTAGAAGGAGAGGGGACCAAGGGCGCCCAGGACAGCGACCAGGGCCCAGCCGAACCCGGGCCGGTGGGCGCGCCGGGCGACGATGGCCACGCCAACGAGAGCCACCACCAGCATCTCCAGGGCGAAGGCGAGGACAAAGTGCGACTTACCGGCCAGGGCTGGCAGAGGCAGGAAGAGGAGGACCCCCGGCGGGTAGATGAAGGGGAGCGTCCCGTGGAAGGTGGCGGAGTAAGGCGCGGTCCCGGAGAGGAGCAGGTGGGCGACCGCGGCCAGGTCACCGAGGCCACCGGCGGCCAGGCCCGCCCGAGCAGTGTGAGGGATGCCGCCGATGCCGAAGGCGAGTGCCGGGGCGGCACCGAGGACGAGGAGTCCCAGGGCGATGGCGGGGGGGATGGTCCCGAACCCAGAGCCGGTCGGCCGCCCCGAGTTTTCGACCATCGCCGGGAGTTTACCGGGCGAGTTGGTGCGGCTCGAAGGCAGCTGCTATGGTCGGGGCGTGGCCCCAGAACGCCTCCTCGGCTTCGTCGCGGTGGCGGTGGTGCTGATCGCGCTTCCCGGGCCCAGCGTGCTCTTCATCGTCAGCCGGGCGCTGAACTTCGGCCGCGGCGTGGCGCTCCTCACCGTGGCTGGCAACAGCGCCGGGGAGGCGGTGCAGGTGGGGCTGGTGGCGTTCGGAATCGGGGAGCTGCTGGAGCGCTCGGAGCTGGCCCTTTCGGCGATGCGGATTGTGGGCGCGGCCTACTTGCTGTACTTGGGGTTTCGCACCTTCACGTCACGGTCTGAGATCCTGCGGACGGAGCCCGCCGGGCCGCCCCCGGCGAGTCGCTGGCGGGCCGTTCTCGACGGGGTGGTCGTGGGCGGCACCAATCCCAAGAGCGCCGTCTTCTTCGTCACGGTCCTCCCCGCCTTCGTGACCCCCGGAGGAGCCGCCGTGACCCTGCAGATCATGGCTCTCGGGGCCACCTGGGTGGCGATCGCGTTGGTTTCCGACTCGCTCTGGGGTACCGCGGCGGCCCGCGCCGGGCTCTGGCTGCGCTCCTCGCCGCACCGGCGTTCCCTGGTCCAGAGGGCCAGTGGGGTGGTCACGGCCGGACTTGGGGTTGGTCTGGTCGTGAGTGGCTTGCGGAGCTAGGGGTGAAAGGGGACGAGACGGCGGCTGTCCCGTTTAGCGGGAGTGGTCCCGTCCCGGAGGGAACCCTGCTCTGGGAGCCGCCGGCGGCCCTCGTCCGGGGGTCACGGCTGAGCCACTATCGGGACTGGCTGGAGGACGGAGCGCTGTTGGCAGCCCGCTCGTACTCGGAGCTGTGGAACTGGTCGGTGGAGGATCCGGGGAGGTTCTGGGAGAGCCTCTGGACCTATTTCGCCGTGAAGGCGCACGCCGCCCACGAGGTGGCCCTGGTCGACAGCTCGATGCCCGGGGCTCGGTGGTTTCCGGGCGCCACGCTGAACTACGCGGAGCACGCCCTGAGGGGGCTCGACCCCAGAGGAGTCTGTGTGGTGGCCGTGGACGAGGCGGGGGCCCGCCGGGATTTGTCGGGCGCGGAACTCACCTTGCAGGTGGGCGCGCTGGCGCGTCACCTCCGGCTGGCGGGCGTGGGCGCGGGCGACCGCGTGGCAGCCTACCTCCCCAATGTCCCCGAGGCACTGGTGGGCCTGCTTGCCTCAGCCAGCTTGGGGGCTGTCTGGTCGAGCTGCTCTCCGGACTTCGGGGAGGGGGCGCTGCTCGACCGTTTCCGCCAGATCGAGCCCAAGGTCTTGATCGCCAGCCGGGGATACCGCTTCGGGGGCCGGGAATTCGACCGCAGCGCCACGGTCCTCGGGCTGGTGGCGGGGCTGCCCAGCCTCACCGAGGTGGTCTGGGTGGGGCAGCCCCCCGGGTCTCAGGCCCCGAGTCCTCCGACCCATGTTTCCTGGGATCTGGCCATAGCAGAGGTCGCCCCGCCAGAGTTCACGCCCGTTCCCTTCGACCATCCGCTCTGGGTCCTGTACTCGTCGGGCACCACGGGGCTGCCCAAGCCGATCGTGCATGGGCACGGGGGCATCCTCCTCGAGCACCTTAAGGCGCTGGCGCTCCACTCCGACCTCGGAGCCGGCGACCGCTTCTTCTGGTTCACCACGACGGGGTGGATGATGTGGAACTACCTCGTCTCAGGGCTCCTCCTAGGGGCTGCCGTGGTCCTCTACGACGGGAGCCCGAACCATCCGGGGGCGTCCCGGCTCTGGGAGCTGGTGAGTGAGCTCCGCATCACCCACTTCGGGACCTCCGCCGGGCACATCGCGGCCGGCATGAAGGCGGGCCTTCGGCCCGGGGGCGGCCTCGACCTCTCCAGCCTGCGGCTGCTGGGCTCAACGGGCTCCCCCCTCTCTCCGGATGCCTTCGCCTGGGTGTACCGAGAGGTGAAGGAGGACCTGTGGCTCACCTCGATCAGCGGGGGCACAGACGTGTGCACGGCGTTCGTATTGGGCTGCCCCTGGCTCCCGGTGCGGGCGGGGGTCATCCAGTGCCGGGGGCTGGGAGCCGCGGTCTCGGCGTTCGACCAGGAGGGGAGAGCCCTCACCGATGAGGTGGGAGAGCTGGTGATCACAGCCCCGCTCCCGTCGATGCCGGTCGCCCTTTGGGGCGACCCGGACGGCAGCCGCTACCGGGACAGCTACTTCTCTTCGTATCCCGGTGTCTGGCGGCACGGGGACTGGGTAAAGGTACGGCAGGACGGGGGGGTCGTCATGTACGGGCGCTCGGACTCCACCATCAACCGTCACGGGATCCGGATGGGCACCGCGGAGATCTACCGGGCGGTGGAGGACCTGCCCGAGGTGCTGGACAGCCTGGTGGTGGACGTGCCGGTACCGGGGGGGGACACCTTCATGCCGCTGTTTCTGGTGCTGGCCCCGGGGTCCGAACTGGACCCAGAGCTGGTGGCCAGGGTGAAGGCCAGGGTGCGGGACCAGGTGTCGCCTCGACATGTTCCCGACCTCGTAGTGCAGGTGCCCGAGATCCCGAAGACCCTGAGCGGAAAGAAGCTCGAGGTTCCGGTGAAGCGGATCCTGAGCGGGGACGACCCCGATCGGGCCCTGAGCCGGGAGTCCTTGCAGAACCCGGCCGCTCTGCAGCCGTTTCTGGACCTTGCCGGTCGGTCGCGGGAGTGGCTGCCAGGGGCCTAGCCGCTTTCGGGTTCCGGAAGGCCGGCCGCCTTCCCATATCATCGGAGCAGATGCCCGCCATTCATCCGACCGCGCCCCTGGCCGAGGTCGCGGCTGTTGGGCCCCCCCATGGCCGGAGGTAGGCGGCGGAGTGCCGCCCTGGCGGCTCTGGCGGTCGGGGGAGGCGGGGTCGCCGCCCGATCCGTGCGCCTGCTCTGGCGCCGGCGGGGTGTCAATTGGTCGGCCCCGGAGCGGTTCACCCAGGATGCCTATCTCAGCTGCCAGACCATGGGGGCCGGTCCCAACCCGGTTCTCCTGCTCCACCCCCTGGGAGACACCTCCAGCTACTTCGGTTCCGCATTTGACGAGCTGGCGGCCCCGGGTCCCTTGCTGGTACCCGATCTCCTGGGCTTCGGGGGCTCACCTCCCTCCGAGGCCGGATATGGCCCCGACGCCCACGCCGATGCGCTGGCGAGGATGCTGGACCTCCTGGAGGTCAGGGAGCCGGCCCTGGTGGTGGGCCACGGCCTCGGCGGCGTCATAGGCCTTCGTCTGGCGATGCGCCATCCCGGGCGGGTTCGGGCACTGGTGGCGATCTCGCCCCAGATCTACTCCGCCCCCGGCACAGCGCGCGAGCATCTTCGCCGGGCGGGCCTGCGGGTGCCCACCCTGAGAAGCTGGCTCCCGGCTCGCACCGGACGGCGGGCCGCCCGGCGGGCGCTGGCGCCCGCGATCTCCGTCGACGTACCGTCCCGGGTGGCGAGGGACAGGCACGAGTCCAAGGGGGGCGCGGCCTATCGCGGCACGCTCCTCTCCTGCCTCATCGAGGCCCGCGCCGCCACCTGGTTTCCCGAGCTGACCTGCCCGGTGGATCTGGTGCTGCCGGCCGGCGATCGCAGCCTGGAGGTCGGGCTGCTGGAGAAGGTCGCTGGCGCGAATCCCTCGGTTCGGCTGACGCCGCTCATGTTCGGTGACCACCGGCTGCCCCTCACCCATCCGGACGGCTGCCTCGCCGCCGTGGACCGGTTCCGGGAGGAGCTGGCGGCCCGCTAGCGGTTGGGGGCGGGACCGGAAGGCCGACCGGTCCGGTCGCGGCGGCGTGGGGGCGCTAATCTGAGCGGGAATTGGGGCGTCGCCAAGTGGTAAGGCAGGGGACTTTGGATCCCCCATTCGAAGGTTCGAATCCTTCCGCCCCAGCGCCCCGCGCTCAGCCCCGATACCCGCGCTTCGGCGGGAATTGGGCCCCACCACGGTCTCCGCCACCGGCCACCGACTCCCTTCCCCGCGCCTTGCCGCCAGCCCCGGCTCACCCCTCGTCCCTGCCACCCGCCTGGCGCGCTCCTGGTGGCACTGAGCTCACTCGATGAGCCGGGCGGCTCCGATGACTGGGGCGGTGGAGTTCCCGTTGTAGGCCACCCCGCTGGAGCTGCCGCTACCTCCCTGGAGACGGATCGAGTCGGCGATCACCTGGCCGGAGGAGGAGCCGGCATTGGCGTTGGAGCTGAAGATGCCGTGGGGCACGTAGATCGTGCCGTTGAACGCGAAGCTCCCGGGGTTGGAGATGGACACCACCGCGGAGAGGTTGAGGCTCGAGGTGGCCCCGGTTGTGGAGGTGCCGTTGCTGTAGACGACCGGGAAGTTCGAGGGGGAGCAGGGCTCCGAGGCGCAGATGGGCTGAAAGGGGATCGGGCTCAGGGTCCCGTTTGCGCCCTGGGAGAGCGAAAAGACGCTCTGGGTGGGGGTGGTGCTGTCCGCCAGGTAGAAGCTGCAGCCCGCGTCCCCGAGGGTGGAGTAGCTGCAGTTGAGCGACGACTTGCTGCCCTGGACCTGGAGCGACGCCCCGTTCTCGAGGATGAATATGCAGCCGTTTGGGTACTGGTCGGGGGGTAAGAGGGGATTACTCTGGCAGGTGAAGCTGCCCTTGACGATCGGAAGCGCGGAGGCGCCGTCCACCACGTAGACCCCGGCGGGGAAGGTCCAGTTCTGGCCGGAGTTCGAGTGGGACGTGGTCCCGGTGATCTCCCCGGGAATCGCCGTCGGCACGGTCTGGTCCCCGGGCAGCTCCTGGACCAGCTCCTCCGGGGTGGCGTACTCCGGGAAGTTGGGGAAGCGCCCGGCCGGGAACGACCCCTCCATGGTCCCGTAGGGCTCGGGATACGTCGACCCGGAGGGCTGCGGGCAGGGCACGGTGGACGCGGGCGAAGGGGAGACGATGGTCACCCCGGGGCTGGTCGCATCCGGGTAGGCGTAGGTGTTGGTCCACGCCACCGGCGCCGTCCCGGTGCCGGACTGCCAGCAGGAGGGATCCTGCCAGGTATAGTCCGGGCCCCCCTCCGGGTCCGACTGGCACGACGAAGTAGACCCCGCTGCCGTGCTGCAGAGCCCCGGCCCGGAGTTGAACCCATAGAAGTAGTTGTAGGCCTGGGCCGTGGAGCTGAAGTGCACCTGGTCGGTGAGGCCCGTCAGGCCGGAGGTGGCGCTCTGGTTCGCCCCGCCGGTGCAGCTCGTCCCCGCGGGATCGGCTACCAGGGCCGCCTCGGCGTTGGAGAAGTAGGCGCTCCCATCTTTGGTGTACGCCGCCCCCAGCAGGAGGCCGGTCCCGCCGTTGAAGTACAGCCCCCCGTTGAATCCGTGGTCGGTGAAGTCGCCCTGGCCGCTGTCCGAGCACTGGTCCACCAGCACCGACCCGTAGGCGGCGATGCTCCCACCGCCGGTGAGGTCCAGGAAGCGAGTGGCGAGGGCGAAGGGGAACTGGTGGGTTCCGGGGAGTCCCGCGGCGGCGGCGTGGACCCTGATGGTCGTGGGCCCGAATCCCAAGAAGCCCTCGAAGCCGTGGATCGGATTGAGGTGGGTGATGTCCACCGCCACGGTCAGCTCCGGCGGATAGTCGTTCACCACCGGGTTGAAGGGGGTGTAGGGGTAGATGACGGTTGCGGTGTAGCCTCCGGCGGAGACGGTGCAGGACGGGGCGGCGCAGCTGATGGTGCCGGGCACCACCCCCAGGTTCTGCCAGATGAGCGCCTCGGTGTCCGGGAGGATGGTGGTCGCATTGACCCCCGTCTGCTCCGCCCCGGCCAGGGCGGCGAGGTCGGCCACACTCTGGAGCTGCTGACGGTTGTCGAAGTTGGACCCCACATCGATGGCCAGCGCCGCCACCCCCAGCACGACGAAGAAGATCAGGAGGGCCACCAGGGCCATGGCCTGACCGCGCTCCGGGAGCCCTGGCCCTGGGTCAGTACTCGTCACGGGCGCAGACCGAGCTGCTGAGGTAGAAGCTGCTGGGGAAGAGGGCCCCCACTATGGGGGTGATCGGGCGGAAGTAATAGCGGATGGTGACGGTGATAAGGAGGTTGCCGGCCGCCCTCGGGGTGGTGACCGCGGCCGGATCGGTGGCGCCGGTGGCGCCTGGGCAGGCCGCACCTGCGGTAGAGGCCTGGTCCACTTCGACGTAGGCCCATCCGGGCGTGGGGCTGGCGGGGAGGACTCCGTCCTCGCTGCAGCTCCAGTTGCTGATGAGGGTGGCGCTGCCCTCGATGGCCGAACAAACTGAGGGGCCGGCGGGGGTGGCGCCGGAGCTGCAGGTATCGGCTGGGTTGCCGTAAACGGTGTTGCAGGGATTGCTGGCCAGGATGGCGATCCTGGCCCCCTCCCGGGCGGCGTTGGTGATCTCGTTCTGATAGAACATCGCCCGCCCGAAGTCGACGATCCCGAAGATGAGGAGGAATAGGAGGGGAGCCACCAGGGCGAACTCGACCGCCGATTGGCCGATTGAGGCGCGCCGGGTACCGACGCGCTGGGGGTGCGTCCGGACCAAGGGCTGAGGCATCGCGCCATAACAACGCGCCACCCCCAGCCACCAACCGATCACCGTGGGGCCGGCGGGGCCCTCAGCGGCGCGAGAAGCCCCGCACCACCTCCATCACCTCATCCAGGTACCGGTCGCCCTCCCCGCCCCGCACCCCGTCCGCGACGCAGTGGGCGAGGTGCTCCCGCAGGAGCAGGTAACCGATCTGGTCCAGGGCCGCGGTGGCCGAGCGAATCTGGATCAGCACCTCCGGGCAGTAGCGCTCCTCCTCGACCATGCGGGCGATCCCCGCCACCTGGCCCTGCACCTTGCGGAAGCGCTGGAGAAGCTCGGGCTTGGTCGCCTGGTAGGAGCCGCGGCGGCCGCTGCCGGCGGGCGCGGCGCTCATGCTCCTGCCGCGCCCCCTCGGCCCGCCAGCCCCGCTGCCGCAGCCAGCCGGCGCTGGAACTCCGCGCTGCATCCCTCAGAGCAGAAGTAGTGGGTGACCCCGGCGAGCTGGAAGCTGGCGGCCGAGGTGGCGGCGTCGATCTCCATTCCGCAGACCGGGTCCACCACGCGCTGGGAAGCGGGCCGGGGGCGCAGGAACTGGCCGGGGTCGGCGGCGAACCGGTCCCGGCAGGAGAGCGCGCAGAAGTGGTACGTGGCGCCTTCGTGGGTGAGGGTCGCGGCCGCGTGCTCGGGGGCCACCTCCATCCCGCAGACCGGGTCGACTGTGGGGAGCGAGTCTCCCCGAGGTGGGGCGTCAGGCATGTGGGTACCTCCCTTTGCAGGTGAGCCGGTCTGCGCGGCCATCCGGTCGCGGCAGCGATCAGAGCAGAAGTAGATGGTCTTCGCCTGCAGCACCAGGGTCGCCGGGGCGTTGGCGATCTCCACCTGCATGCCGCAGATGGGGTCGATGGCATACCCCGCACTGCCGCCCGCAGCCCGGCGGCGCCGGTATTGCCAGAAGATGGCCGCCAGGGCGATGACCGCCAGGAGGTCGAGGGCGCTGGTGTAGTTGAGGGCGAAGGCGTGGGTCACCAGCTGGGTAGGTCGCCCCGGGGGAGCGATGCCCACCGCCTGGAAGAGGTACTGGACCAGCAGGCCCGCCGCGGACATCACCACCCAGAAGGCGAGCAGCATCCGAAGGGCCAGCCTCCACCCGTAGAAGCGGCGGTAGATGAGCAGGAGCGGCATGCTGATCAGGTCGGCAAAGATGAAGCTGACCACTCCTCCGAAGCTGATCCCGCCCTTCCACAGAGCCGCGGCCAGGGGCACGTTGCCGACCGAACAGACGAAGCTGATGATGGCGATGAAGGGTCCGATGACCGCGTTCTCCAGTGAGGACCAGAAGCCGTGGCCGGTCAAGAACAGCGCCTGCCAGGCTGAGCTCGGCACCAGGGCCGCCAGAAAGCCCGCCACCAGAAAGCCGATCGCCAGCTCACGGCGGAGCATGGTGAGATCGGCCGCGGCGTACCCTGCGGCATCGCTCCACCCCTCTCTGGTGCGGATCCTCGCCCGCCAGCCGGCCTCCACGGGATCGGGCCCTTGGTCCTGCGCCGCGCAGCTGCCCCCCTCTTCGACGGAGGCCACACCGCCGTTCAGGCGGGCACGGGCCCGCTCCACCAGCTGTTGGGGGAAGAGGACCCGGGCCACCAGCGCCAGGAGGGCGATCATGAGCAGGCCCCCGACGAACTCGCTGGCCGTGAACTGCCAGCCGATCAGAACCGCGAGCACCACGCCGAGCTCGACGACCAGGTTGGTGGAGGCGAACATGAACACCATGGCGGCGACGAAGTCGGCTCCCTTGGCGAAGAGGGACTTGGCCATCGCCGACGCCGCGTAGGAGCAGGAGGAGGACGCCGCCCCGAAGGCAGCCGCCCGGGTCAAGGAGAGGAGCCCCGGGCGGCCCAGGGCCGAGCCCATCTCCCGGCGGGACACGAACGCCTGCACCCCGCCGGAGAGGAGGAATCCCAGGGTCAAAGCCCAGAGGGTGTCCCAGACCATGGCCAGGGCCTCGCGCAGCCCCGCGCCGACCAACCCCAGGACGTGGACCGCGAGCATCGGCATGACCTCCGTATCCATGATACCCCCGGGGGGCATGAACGTCGCGACTCAGGAGGGGGGAGGGGGTACCAGCAGCACCCCCAGTACCAGCTGGCCGCGTCGGTGGGCCAGCTGCTGGATGATGCGGAGGACGCTGGCGGCGGCTGGGGAGATGGACTCCGCCCAGAGCTGGAACCCCTGGTTCAGGACCTCCAGCTCCCGGATCCGCGGGACCGTCTCCCGGAGGGCCGCCTGCACCTCGGGCGGGAGCGGGTCGGACGTGAGCGCCTCCACCCAATCCGCAGCCACCTGCCGGGGGGTCGAGCGGGTTCCCAGCTCCGAGAGCGCCAGGATGGAGTTGGCCAGCTCCCGCACCCTTAGGAAGAGCACCTCGTTGCCCTGGGCCCGGGCCAGCCGCTCCAGGACCTCCGTGACCCGGTCGGGGAGGAGCATGCGGCCGAGGATCGGGGAGACCGGCAGGGCCCAGCCTCCGCCCAGGATGTCCGCCCACTCTCCGGCGGCCTCCTCCGAGAGCGGCTGGGTTAGGCGCCCAAAGATACCCAGGCTCTCGCGGGGGGTGGAGTGAGCCACGGCGAGATACGCAGCCACCGCCTCCGCGCTGGCCTCGTCGGACTCCAGAGCGCGCTCCACGGCGTGGAGGAGGCGGTCCAGGCGCGACCGCTCCTGCTCCAGGGTGCGGCGGTGGCGCTCCAGGGCCGGGCGGAGGGAGCCCTCCCCACCCAGCCGAGGAAGGCTTTCGGAGATCTCGGCGAGGCTCATCCCCAGGCTGCGGAGCAGGTCGATCTGGAGGAGGAGGAGGAGCTCGCCGGCGCCGAAGTAGCGGTAGCCGCTGGGGCTGCGGGCCGGGTTCACCAGCCCCAGCCGCTGATAGTGGCGGATGCGCCCGGGGGTCACCCCGGTGAGCTTGGCCGCCTCCCCGATCTTGAGGCGAGGGGCCAGGTCCAGATCGGATGAAGCCACGGCTTGACTCTACGATAGTTTCAAGGTTTAGAGTCCTAAACGATCAAGCGAGGCAGGGCCGTGGCCGCAGCGGCCGGAGGAAGCAGATGTCGATCCCGGTGCGACAGAAGATCAAGGTTGGCACCTACCTCATGTCCCAGCGCCTGCGCGGGGTCAAGAAGTTCCCGCTGGTCCTGCAGCTGGAGCCGCTCTACCAGTGCAACCTGGAGTGTGTCGGCTGCGGGAAGATCCAGCACCCCGATGACATCCTGCGCCGCCGGTTGAGCGTGCAGCAGTGCATCGACGCGGTCGAGGAGTGCGGGGCCCCGGTGGTCTCCATCGCCGGGGGCGAGCCGTTGGTGCACAAGGAGATCGACCAGATCACCCAGGCGATGCTGGAGCGCAAGAAGTACGTGTACCTCTGCACCAACGCCATCCTCATGGAGCGCAAGCTGGACCTATTCAAGCCCCACCCCTACTTCGCTTGGTCGGTGCACATGGACGGGCTGCGGGACCGCCACGACGAGTCGGTGAGCCGCAAGGGGGTCTTCGACAAGGCGGTGGAGGCGATCCTGGAGGCCAAGCGGCGGGGCTTCAGGGTCACCACCAACACCACCTTCTTCACCCAGGACACCGCCAAGTCGGTCCGCGAGGTGCTGGACTTCCTCAACGACGACCTCAAGGTCGACAACATGCAGATCTCCCCCGCCTACGCCTACGAGAAGGCGCCTGACCAGGAGCACTTCATGGGCGTGGACCGCACCCGGGCGATCTTCCGGGAGGCCTTCTCCGAGGGCCGGCGCGGGAAGTGGCGGCTCAATCACTCGCCCTTGTTCCTGGACTTCCTGGAGGGGAAGGTCGACTTCGAGTGCACCGCCTGGGGCATCCCCTGCTACTCGGTATTCGGCTGGCAGCGGCCCTGCTATCTGCTGGCCGATGGATACGCCAGCTCCTACCAGGAGCTGCTCGAGACCACCGACTGGGAGCAGTACGGCCGCGGGCGGAACCCCAAGTGCGAAAACTGCATGGCCCACGCCGGGTACGAGCCGACCGCGGTGCTGAGGACCTTGGGCTCTCTCAAGGAGTCGGCCCGCGCTGCGGTCGCCCACTGACCCGTCACCCGCACGGCGACGGCGTACGATGGCCGGGCAAGTGCAGGTCCTAGATCAGCTTTCCCGGCCGTTGCGCGACCTCCGGGTCTCGGTCACCGACCGCTGCAACTTCCGCTGCCAGTACTGCATGCCTCGGGAGGTGTTCGGACCGGGTTTCCGCTTCCTGCCCCGCTCTGAGGTCCTGACCTTCGAGGAGGTGGAGCGGGTGGTGCGGGTGCTGGTGCCCCTCGGGGTCTCGAAGGTCCGCCTCACCGGGGGCGAGCCGCTGCTGCGACGTGAACTCCCGGTCCTGGTGCGACGGCTGGCCGCCGTGCC
>JAJZGN010000199.1 GCA_021798435.1 bacterium
CCAAGGCGGCGAATAGGCGCCGGTGCCGCGACCGGCGGCGATAGTGGTCCTTGACCACGTTGGTGGCGATCCGAAACAGCCAGAGCCGGGCGCCGTCGGAGTCCGGCTCAACTCGTGAGTAGGCGGAGAAGGCCTTCATGAAGGTGTTGGCCGTGGCGTCCTCCGCAGCCGCCGGATCAGCCAGCCTGGCGAGGCAGTACCTATAGATGCCATGGCTGTGCTGCTGGTAGATCTCTTCGAAGGGGACCGGTGACACCTGTTCCAGGTTGGCGCTCCGTGACGAGGCATGGTCTTGCTCCTCCACCCGTCTGAGATGATCCATCTGTGCCATCAACGCCGGAGGGGCCGATAACCGTACAGTCGCGGATCCTGATGGGGCGCGGGGGCCCAACGAGGTGCCCTGGGTGGGTGGGTACGCGTCGGTGTTGGGGACCTCTGGCAGGGGCCGCTTGCCCAGCCTGACCCCAATTTTGACCCCAACCCGGGCGGACTTCTGCGGCCACAGGCGCACGTCAGCGGTCGGCAATTCCTGTTTTTGATCTCAAAGCGGACTTTGGCGGACGCTCCCGGACGGATCCGGGGGATCTGCAAAACCGCGATCCCGGGTTCAATTCCCGGAGTCGCCTCCAGCAGATCTGAGATCGAAACCGGCCAATTGGCGGAGCATGGGGTCGGTCGGTGGGGACGCTTGACTCCCGAGATGCCCCAACTCAAGACCTTCCTGGTTTCGTGCGGGCGAAGGCGGCCGGATCGAGAGCCGGGACTCTTCTCCTTCCTTCGATCTGGGCTCCCCTGGAAGCTTCCAGTGGGCCTCCGGCTGCAGCGGGCGGAAACCACCTTCGTCCAACCGGCGTTTTGCTGCGTGTGAAGGGTCCGCGTGCCCCGTTCCGACGAGACGGACGGCTCGCTCTGCGCCGGCCACCAGCGGTCTCCCTGGCTGGCCTCGGACTGGTGGCCGCCCTGGCTGGGTGCGCCGCGATGGTATCGCCCAATTCGAGTACCCCGAGGGCGGCCAAGGTGGTCGCCTGGTCCGCTCTGACGCCCGCGCCGGGGGTCGCGCCGACCCCGCTCGCTGTCCCCCCGGGCACGGCCGCGTGCGGATCGAAGGACTTGGCAGTCCGCTTTACCGGCGTCGGGGGGTTGACCGGCGGACAATTGGTCGGCGGCTTCGTCTTCTCGGACCGGTCTAGCGCTCCCTGCGAGCTCAGCGGCACGCCGACGGTTCACCTTCTGAGCGTGTCCGGCTCCGAGATCAAAGTGCGGCCCGGGCCCGACCTGCTTGGCAACCCACCCTCAGCCCCGGTTTTGTTGACGCCTGGTCCCGCGGTGAGCCCGACGGGCGCGACCCGACCGGGCCAGGCTTGGCTGGATCTCACGTGGCCGGAACTAGACCTCGCAGCGGGCGGGACGAGATGCTCGCCGATCCCGCCGGTGGCCAGCTCGGCGGTCTTTGAGGTTCCTGGTGGCAGCGTTCAGGTCCCCGTGTCGACGCCGAGGTCCAGTCTTCATCCTGGCTCCGTCGCTCCCTGCGACGGGGTCCTGGGCGTGAGCCCCTTCCAAGCCGTAGCCCCCAATCCCAAGCTGCCACTGCTCGCCGCCCACCTCAAGGCTCCGACCGCGGTGGTCGCTGGCCAGGCACTCCGCTACCAAGTGGTCTTGGCCAATCGGTCACAGGTCGCGGTGAACTTTGCCGATTCGTGCGCCGCCTATAGCGAAAGCCTGGGCGGTGGAGCTGGGCTCGAAAGCGTCAAGGTGGTGCGTGCGTACGAACTCAACTGCGCTTCGGCTGGAACCCTTCTTCCAGGCGAAAGCGTCACCTTCGACATGGTGCTCGATACGCCGAGGGCCGCGCCCCACATCAGAGCAGTCCTGCAGTGGGGGCTCGAGCCCTGGAGTGGGTTCGTGGTAGGGGCGGTGGCGGTCTCCGCTCAAGTCAAGATCACGTAGCAGGACCCGAACGGGGAGTCGATGCCCGGCATCCCGCCCCGCAGCATGCCGCCAACTGACGCTAGCTCGCGTGGCCGACTACACCTTCAGGGGGTCGGAGCTGGCGTCCCCACAGCCCCGATGTCGATCGCCCCTTCCCGCGGCCGAACCCGTTTGATCACGGGCTGGGAAGGCCCCGGCTGGCTCGACTCCATCAGACCGGGGGAGCTCTGACCCTACTCGGACCCTTCCGAACGGCCCCGGACGTGAGGTTCAGGTGGGGAGTTTCAGTGATCAGCTCTGGGGAGGTTCAGATGATCGCTAGCCCTGGGAGGATCGAGATGATCGTTCCCATGGGGCCGCACGAGACCGGGGGGGCACCGACCGCCGCCGACCAGCGCACATGGCCGCCGCTCCCTCGTAACAGTCGGTCCGACGCACCCGTTGAAGCGCCATGATTGGCCGCCGCCTCGGCCGCAAGTTTGGCCCCCCGCTTGCCTGTTCGCTACTCCTGGCGATTCCGCTGGCGGGATGTGCCTCACCGAAGAGCAGTGCGTCGTCGCCAGCAAGTAGACCCTCACCCGCGACTCATGCCGTCCCCGGCACTTCCCTGGTGCGCGTCGACTTCATTACCGTGACCCAGGGATGGGCCGTCACGCAGACCGTGGCTGGGACGAACGCTCTCTGGCACACCGGCAATGGAGGTCGGACCTGG
The DNA here is from genome assembly GCA_021798435.1 of bacterium. Classification (GTDB taxonomy): domain Bacteria; phylum Chloroflexota; class Dormibacteria; order Aeolococcales; family Bog-877; genus JAJYXT01. The sequence continues at coordinate 2,642 of JAJZGN010000199.1, forward strand.
GCCAACGTCACGCCCCCCGGCGCCAATCCGCCGGGCGCCTCATTGCTGGCAGGCACCGACCCGCCAATCCAGGGAGAGGCCTTCGTGACCGGGCTGGAAGCATGGGTCCCAATCATGACGGCAGCTAGCCCATTGAACTCGGAGAGAGACACGATCTACCTCACCGTGGACGCGGGGGCCAGATGGACGGCAGTTTCGAGCGTCTCCGGAGGAGGTTCGCAACTGACGTTTGTGACTTCGACCGACGGCTTCGACTTCCTCGCCGGGGGAGTCGCGGCAGGCTCGTCGAGCATGACCCTGTGGGCTACCGAGAACGCGGGGCGGCAGTGGCAGATGGTCGTGGGTGCTAGTCCCGGAGGTCCTACCGGTGGTGGGCTGTATGCGGGCTGCGATAAGACAGGAGTCGGCTGGGTGTCACCCGCTGTCGGCTGGCTCAGCGCCTTTTGCAGCGGCGGACGCCCACTGTACTTCTACCGCACGACCAACGGCGGCTCGGTTTGGGCGGCTCAAGCACTTCCTCTCCCACGGGGCGTACCCGCCCAAGACAGGTACGACTGCATGTGCGGAACGACACCGCCGGACTTCTTCGGGCCCTCGAACGGACTTGAACTGGCCAGGTTCTATCCTCCTGAGGTAGCCGCCCAGTTTGTGTACAGGACCACAAACGGGGGCCGACAATGGCAGCCGGCCCCGGTCCCGACCGGGTTTGGTCAACTGGAATTCCCGAGTTTCGATGTTTGGGTCGCGGTCAAGGGCCGACAGCTGGCGTGGACCGGGGACTCCGGCAAGAAGTGGTCAAGGGTTGCCTCCGGCACTAATCTGCAGGGAGCCGTGCTTGATTTCGTCAACTCCCGAGTAGGCTGGGCCGTCACCTCCCCGGGCGGTCCGCATCCTCGGCTGATCCACACCGCCGACGCTGGCCGCCATTGGTCCGTGCGCGCGTTCCCGCAGTGACCAGGTACTGCTCTACTATCCGCACGGGCCGCGCTCGGGTACGCCCGATGTGCCACTGCCGCTGGAACGAGTGTGGTGGGGGCACCGGTTCGACCGCGCTCATGGTGCTCGGGCAAGGGCCGCGAGCCGGGGCGCGCACCCCGCGTGGAGCGTGGCGACGCACCGCGCCGCTCCGTACCCACCGGGGA
>JAJZGN010000200.1 GCA_021798435.1 bacterium
CCGATCTCTCACCTGCACGCCGCAGATCCGGTGGAGCTCAAGGATGGACTCCCAGGGGACCCCCCGCGCGCCCTGGTACACCAGGCTGGAGTCCAGGAAGCGGTCCGCGATAACCACCTTCCCGGCTGCCAGCGCCGGGGCCACCACCTCCGCCGCCAGCTGCACCCGCCCGGCGAGGAAGAGCGCCACCTCGGCCAGGGGCTCCAGCCTCCAGTCCGCCGAGGGCTCGAGGAGGAGGCTGCGCAACCGCTCCCCGAGGGCGGTGGTGCCGGGGTCGCGGACCACCTGGACCTGGTGGCCGTCGTGGCTCAGGGCCTCGGCAAGCCGCCCCACGTGGGTCGTCTTGCCTGAGCCGTCCATCCCCTCCACCGTGATGAAGAACCCACTGCTCCCCTCGGGCGCCACCCCCTCGGCCCCCGGCCTCAGGAGGCCTGGCTCGCGGGGTAGATGCGCAGCCGCCGGCGGGGCTCCTTGCCCGTGCTCCGGGCCACCAGCTCGCTCTCCTCCACCAGCTGGTGCTGCAGCCGGCGGACGTAGGCGTTCTGGGGGGAGAGCTCCACCGCGGTGCCCTGGCGGGCCCTCTCGATCCCGTCCCGGGCCTCCTCCAGGGCGGCGTCGGTCGGGTCCGCGGGCTCCAGGTTGTAGAGCTGGGCCAAAAAGGTCCGAACCTGGGCCACAGTGTTGCTTCGGAGGATGGAGATGGGTATCCCCTCGGCCTCGGCCGCCCGCAGCGGGGAGTCCCGGCGCCGGTAGTAGTTCTTGAGGGTGAGGACCAGGTCGGCGTCGTCCACGTGGTGCTGGATCCGGACCGGGACCCGGAGCTCCCGCACCGCCTGCTCCAGGTAGACCCGGGAGACTCCGTAGGGAAAGACCGAGGTGCCAGCGCTGGAGTCTCGCCCGCTTTGGACCTGGAGCTGGCGCAGCCCGGGGCGGGCTTCGGCCAGCTGCCCCTCGAAGAGCTCACGGGAACCGCGATCGTCGAAGGGGGCGGGCTCCACCAGGCGGGTGGTCAGCCCCTGCCCGGCTCTCATCTCCCGAAGCTGGGCGGGGTGGGGCCGCCCTCGGAGCGCGTCGTCCACCACGTCCGCGAGGGGCATGTGAACGGTGACCCGGTGCCGGTCCACGATCTCCACCAGCGCGTCGAAGGTGGGAGGGGACTTGCGTTCCAGCACCGACTTCTGAGTCCCCCGGCGGCGCGCCTCCTCATCCGAGAGGGTCACCGACTGGATGCCGCCCAGAAGGTCGTTGAGGGTGGGGTTGATCAGCAGGTTGTCCAGGGTGTTGCCGTGGGCGGTCCCCACCAGCTGGACCCCCCGCTCGGCGATGGTCCGGGCGGCCGCCGCCTCCAGCTCGGTACCGATCTCGTCGATCACGATCACCTCGGGCATGTGGTTCTCCACCGCTTCGATCATGACCGCGTGCTGCAGCTCGGGGCGCGCGACCTGCATCCTCCGGGCCCGCCCGATCCCGGGGTGGGGGACATCCCCGTCCCCGGCGATCTCGTTGGAGGTGTCCACCACCACCACCCGCTTCCGGCTCTCGTCAGCCAGGATCCGGGCCACCTCCCGAAGCATGGTGGTCTTGCCCACCCCTGGCTTGCCCAGGAGCAAGAGGCTCTGTCCCCCCACCACTATGTCGCGGATGATCTCCACCCGGCCGGTCACGGCCCGCCCCACCCGGCAGGTCAGGCCGACCACCTCCCCCTTGCGGTTGCGGATGGCGGAGATCCGGTGCAGGGTGCGGGCGATCCCCGCCCGGTTGTCCCCGCCGAACGCCCCCACCCGCTCGGTCACGTACTCGATGTCCTGGCGGGACACCGGATCCTGGGAGAGCAGCACCTCGCGGCCGTCGAAGCGGGCCTCCGGCTCCCTGCCCAGGTCCAGGACGATCTCCAGGAGGTCCTCCAGCCCCTCGGGAAGCGCCGCGAGGGCGTCGCGGATGGGCTCGGGCAGAGTCCCGATCAGCAGCGCCAGCTCCTCGGGGAAGCTGGGGGTCACCTGGCCCTCGCCGGCGTTCAGGCGTGCCCCCTCAGCGCGACGGCCCCGAGCCGCAGCCAACGCCGCCGACCACCCCTACCCCTGGTCCGGCCGCGAGCCCTGTCACGGCTGGAATATAGCGCACCCAGCAGCCACCTCTCAGGTCTGGGCCGCTCCCCGCGCCTGGGCCACCGGGAGGGCCCCGGCCAGCGCCCGCTTGGTCTCCAGCGGCCGCCGCGCCCGCACCTTGAGGGGGAGGTCCTTGACCATCAGGAGCTGGGTGGCCACCGGCTCGAAGCCGCGGGCGGCGACCGCCCGGGCCAGCTCGCCGTCGTAGTGGCGGAGGAGGCAGATGGTCGGGCCGGCCGGGATGTGGCCCAGGATTCCGTGAACCGCCTCCACCGCCAGCTGGCCCTGCTGAGGGTCCAGCATCAGGCTCATCTGCGTCGGCCGGGCGCGGGAGGGGCCGCGCACCCCCGCCCAGGCCACCACCTCGGAGTTGCGCTCGATGACGAAGTGGCGGGAGTCGCCGCTGCGGGAGTCCATCCGGCTCAACCACCCCAGCTGGAAGGTTGTGCGCCACTGCTTGAAGCTGGGGGCCTCGATCGCGGCCACCGAATGGGGAGCGGTCCTGAGGTACAGGAGATGCACCCCCGCCAGGTGGTCGCGTCGGGCTGGGATCCAGGGGCTGGAGGGCCGCCCAGGGGGCCGAGGAAGCTCCCGGAAGCGGATCTGCTCCGAGGCATAGGGCTGGAAGCCCTGCTCCCGGAGCAGCCCTGTGAGCGGGTGGCCGTCCGGGATCCGGACCAGAAAGCGGGTCACCCCGCGCTCCAGCCCCTCGTCGAAGAGGTGCTGGAGCAGTGGCACCCCGGCGAAGTGGCCGTCGGCGGTGGGGTCAAGGCAGAGGTTCAGCACCTGCCAGGCCCGGCCGCCCGCCGCCGGCTCGGCCTGCACGAAGCCGGTGATCCGCCCGTGCTCCTCGGCCACGTACAGCTGATCCCCCACGTCCGCGAGGGGCATGAGCGCCGATAGGCTCTTGGTGAGGATCGACCACGCCCGGGCCAGGGCGGCACCGGGCACCGGGCTCTGGGGCCCGGCCGCCGCCAGCTGCCGGGTGAGCTCCTCCTCCACCACCATGGTGGTCCGGTACAGATATTCCACCTGGCTCAGGTCCCGGTAGCTGGCGGATCGCACCTGCATGGGTTAAGTGTGCTACCGCCGCGCGGTCTTCAGGCGCCCTCGGCTCCCAGCCCCGCCCACAGGTGGAGGGCGGCCCAGGCCCGGAACGGCCGCCAGGCGGTCGCGGCCTGCTCCACCTCCGAGGGGCGCGCCGGCTCACCCCCGGAGGTGCCGAGCGCCCGCCGGAGCCCGAGATCGGAGGCCGGGAAGGCATCCGACTCCCCGAGGCGCAGCGCCAGGTAGTGCGCGGTCCACGGGCCAAGCCCGGGGACTTTGGTGATCTCGTCCACCAGCCCCTCGAGGGGAGCCCGGCGCTCCAGATGGAGACGGTGCTCGGCGACCGCGGCCGCGAAGCCCCGGATGGCCGCCACCCGGGTCGCGGGCATGCCGATGCCGCCCATCTCCGCGTTCGCCAGGGTCTCGGGCCCGGGGAAGAGACGGGAGAGTCCGAGGGGGGCCAGGCCCTCGACCTCGCTGCCGTACCGGGCCACGATCCGGCCGATGATCGTGGTGGCGCCCCGGACGCTCACCTGCTGGCCCACGATCGCCCTCACTCCGACCTCGAATCCATCCCAGGTCCCCGGCGGGCGCATTCCCGGGCGCCTCGCCACGAAGGGTC
>JAJZGN010000201.1 GCA_021798435.1 bacterium
CCAGCCCGACCACGATGGGAATGAAGCTCGCTGCCGGGCCCTCGTACTGGATGGCGAGGTGGCCCACCCCGAAGACCAGCCCCTGAGCCACCACCGCCAGGACCGGGCTGAAGCGCTGCTCCAGGGCTACCAGGAACACCGCCCGGAACTGCACCTCCTGAGCCACCGCACTGGCGGCGTTGGCCACCCCGAGGCCGGCCCCGGCACTGCCCGACAGCGCCAGAAGCGGCACCCCCTCGCGGCCGAGGAGCGACGCGGGCAGCGCGAAGGCCACCAGCAGGAAGGCCAGGGTGCCGCCCAGGGTGAGAACCAGCGCGGCCCGCCCGGGGCGCGCCAGCAGGCGCAGCCGGGGCCGCCCCGCCAGAATCCAGAAGCCGGCGGCCATCATCAGCGCCAGAACGAGCTGGGCGACTCCCGCGGCAACATTGCGGGCCACCGAATTGGGGGGGCCGATCAGCCCCGGAGCAGGCCCGGAGTAGGCCAGCAACCAGAGCCAAGTCGAGACCGGCAGCGCCAGGGTCAGCAGGGAGAAGGTGAGCGCCGTGAGGCGCCGGAGGCTCGGGATGGCGAAAGACGCGCCCCAGACGGCGCCGAAGTAAGCGCTGAGGCGCCAGGCGAAGGGATCCACACCCTGCGGGTCGCCGAAGAGGCGCGGCACCAGGAGGACCGCTGCGGCGCCGGCCAGAATGACGGCCAGCTCGACGGCCCCACGCCCCACCTCGGTGGATCCGGCCCGCCCCAACCCGCCGGCGCGGGCCCCGGTGGCCACGCCTCAGCGGGACCGGTCTGGGCTCAGGATCCGGAGGAGTCCGGCGACGAGCCCTCCGCAGGGCGGGTCCCGTCGTCCGTCACGCTGCCGGGCGCGTACCCACTGAGGGGGGTGTCCAGCTCCTCGCCCCGCAGTCGGTCCACCAGGTCGTACACCTTGTCCTGGACCGTCCCCGAGAACAGGAAGGCCACCCCAGCCGATGCCAGCAGCCCGGCCGCGATCCAGCGCTTCGACACGCCTCGGCGGGGCGGCTTGGGCGGCCTGACACCTGTCTTGGCCAAGGTCTTCTCCACCCGCCGACGGCTCTCCGGAGGCAGCGACCGGCTGGCCTCGTAGGCTGCCTGCACCACCCTCTCCGCCAGCTCCGAACTCCTCTCCCGGGCCGCTCCCATTGCCTCCTGGGCCCGGCGCTCGGCCGCCTCGGTGACCGGGTGGACGGTGGTGGCTATCCGGTCCGCGATCTCGGGGACCTGGTGGCCGGCCGCGGCCAGCGCGGGCGCCACTGCATCCCCGGCAGAGCGCATCCGGGCTCCGACAAGCTCAGCGATGGCCCCCGCGGCGTCCTGGGCCGTGGCTCCCAGCCGTTGCGCCTTGCGCCTCCTGCCCCAGATCCTCATGGCGGAACCTCCAGCTCCCTTGTCCTTTATTTCGAGTGTACTTCCCCTCCAACTTCGGCGAGCAATGGCAGTTCGGTCCCGGACTCGCCTACTCCGGCCAGCCCCTGGGGAGGTGCTGCAACGGTCCATGCCCTGCGCCGAGCTTCGGGGCCTGCTCCAGGGCCGCCTGCAGGTAGCGCTTGGCCTCGGCCGCAGCCTCCGGCACCGAGCGCCCCCGAGCCAGGTGAGCCGTAAGGGCGGCGGAGAAGGTGCAGCCGGTTCCGTGGGTGTCCCGCCCGGGAACGCGAGTCCCCCGCAGCTGCACCACCTGCCCTCTTCCGATGAGAAGGTCGTTCGGCGGTCCCGGGGAATGGCCGCCCTTGACCAGCACCCAGCGGGGTCCCATCTCCAGCAGCCGCCGGCCGGCGGCCAACGCCGTGACCTGATCCCCGACCTCCAATCCCGAGAGGGAGGCGGCCTCTGGCCAGTTGGGAGTCAGCACCTCGGCAAGCGGCAGCAGGCGGTCGCGGAGGGCGTCCACCGCCTCCGTCCGGAGGAGGTGATCCCCACTCTTGGCCACCATGACCGGGTCCACCACCAGAGGGCCCCAGCCGAGCGTCGCCAGCTGCTCTGTCACCACCTGGATCAGCTCGGTGGACAGCAGCATTCCTGTCTTCACGGCCGCCGGGCGCAGATCCCGGTCCAGGGCCGCGAACTGGGCCACGACGAAGTCCGGGGGGACGGCATGGACCGCCTCCACGCCCCTCGTGTTCTGGGCGGTGAGCACCACCAGGACGCTCACCCCGTACACCCCGGCCGCGGCGAAGCTCTTGAGGTCCGCCTGGACCCCGGCCCCACCACCGCTGTCGCTTCCCGCCACCGTCGCGGCGATCGGCACCGGCGGCATCACGAGCGCTCCGGGGCGGTAGCCAGCGCTCGGGCCCGGGGGTGGCGCTCCCTCAGCACTAGGTAGGTGGCGGCGGCCACCGCCATCCCCACCAGCCCGCTGACGTCGGCCGGCTGGCCCCCGAAGAGGTGCGCCGCGAGCGGGGACACAAAGCCCCACTCGCCCGGGGGAGGGGGCTCATTGTAGAAGAGGATCGTGGCCGCCGTCCCGGCGAGGAAGGGCGCCATGGCCCGCCAGCGGACCCCGCCGCGATACCAGTAGCCCCGTGGCCTCACCAGATCGGCCGGTACGACCTTCGACCCCCGGAAGCGCTGGTCTAGGATCACCACCACCGCCCAGGCCGGGAACCACACGTAGGTGAGGGTGAGGAAGTTGACGTAGTTGCCCTGGAAGCCGCTTCCGGCGAAGAGGACGAGGGCGGCGATGGCCCCGCCCACCAGCCCCATCGCCAGTGCCGCTGCCCACCTGGCGATCCGCAGACCGATGGCGAGCGCGCACAGGGCGGCGGAGTAGACGTCAAGGTAGTTAGAGCTCAGCTCGGCGACGAGGATGAAGGCGGCGAAGCAATAGGCGAAGGGCAGCGGCACCAACCTGACGATCAGGTTGGGAAGGAGCACCCCCGGGGCGGCCGTCTGGATCGCGGCCCCCAGCAGCCCGCAGAGCACCAGGGTGACCGCCGTGCCCCCACCCGCCGCCCAGGCCACCCGGGCGCCACTGGATCGCTGGGGCAGATAGCGCGAGTAGTCCCCGGCGTAGGTGACCCAGGACACCACGAGGGCGAAGGTCAGGGTGAATCCCAGCGCCATGGCGGCGAGGTGGGGGCCGGGAGCCAGCCGGCTCTGCAGGGTGAGGTTCCAGCTGGGCACGGTGAGACCCGCTAGCGCCAGGCAGACTACCAGGAAGGCGGGGGCTTGCAGGTGCTGGAACAACGAGAGGGTGCGGTGGCCGTAGACGGCCACCAGCACCGAGACGGCCACCATCCCCAGCAGCAGCAGCCCCCCGACCACCTCGGGGGTGGAGCTGAAGATCGGCAGCGCCCGCACGGTGGTCACGGCCACGGCGCAGTCATAGGCGAACCAGCCCACCCCGATCGCCATGGTGAGGAAGCCGCCGACCACCGCTCCCCGGCGGCCGAACACCGCCCTGGAGTGGACAATCTGGGGGGCTCCGCTCCGGACCCCGGTCACCGAGAGAAGCCCGAGGAGGGCACCTCCGGCGGCCGCCCCGGCCAACAGGGCAAGGCTCGCGTCCCAGAAGCCCAACCCGGCCGCCGAGATAAGCAGCGCTCCGGCGTACAGCGAGAAGAAGTCCGCTAGGGCACCAGCCCAGATGAAGGTGAGCTCCCGGGGTCGGCCCCTCCGGCGGTCGGGTGGCACCGGTTCCAGCCCCCGGAGTTCGACCCGGAAGACCTCATCCTTGGAATCCACGGCCGGCTGCTCGATCTTCACGCCCATCGCCCCATCCTGTTTCTCACACCTAGATCG
>JAJZGN010000202.1 GCA_021798435.1 bacterium
CCGGATGATGACCAGCTTCATCCGAGTTGGGGGGCTGATGGCCGACGTCCCCTCCGAGTTCGTGCCCATGGTGAAGGCGTTCGTTTCCGACTTCCCCAAGAGGGTGGACGAATACGAGGGTTTGCTCACCGCCAACCCCATCTGGAGGCAGCGGACCGTGGGGCTGGGGGTGCTGGACGCCGCCGCCGCCCTCGGCTACGGGTGCTCGGGGGCGACCCTGCGGGGGTCCGGCGTCCCCTATGACGTCCGCCGGGCCCACCCCTACTCCGGATACGAGCGGTTCGAGTTCGATGTCCCAGTGGGGGTCAACGGCGATGTCTTCGACCGCTACTTGGTCCGGGTCCGAGAGATGCGGGAGGCCTGCAGGATCGTGGAGCAAGCGGTTGAGGGCCTGCCCGGTGGGCCGGTGAACACCTCCGACCGGAAGGTGGCCGCCCCGCCCAGGGCCGAGATCGACAACTCCATGGAGTCGCTGATCCATCACTTCAAGCTCTACACCGAGGGCTTCCGCCCACCGGCGGGTTCCACCTACTCGGCGGTGGAGAGCGCTCGCGGGGAGCTGGGCTTCTTCATGGTCAGCGATGGGGGCAACCGACCCTACCGCTGCAAGGTGAGGGGCCCCTCTTTCAGCAACCTCTCCGCCCTCTCCCAGATGGTCCGGGGAGAGCTGGTGGCCGATGTGGTCGCGGTGGTGGGAAGCATCGACATCATCCTGGGGGACGTCGACCGCTGAGGCGGCTCAGCTGCGCCGGAGTGCCCGGGGCAGGATGAGCACCGCCTCGAGCACCGCCAGGAGCAGCAGGGCGGAGGCGATCCGGGGCACGAACTGGGTGACCTCCGGCGGCGAGGTGAAGAGCCAGGCCACCAGCGCGGGTACTCCTACCGCTGGGACCACGGCGAAGAGGCGGTCCCGGCTACCCAGCCCGAAGTAGACGAGGAGGTTGACCACGGTCAGCCCCACGATCCCGGCGGCGAAGAGGAGGAGCAGCGAGGAGTCGCGCTCGTAGCTTCGCCCCAACACGACTCCCAGGAGTGGGCGGGAGAAGAGCGCGTAGGCGGCCACCACCACCAGGTCCACGCTGAGGAGCAGGGCCGCGGTCTGCAGCAGAAGGCGCCGCCGGACCCGCGCGTTGGGGGCCGCGGCCACCCGGGGGTACATCACCGCGCTGAGGCTGCTGGTGCCGAAGAAGAGGATCTTCCCCATGACCGAGAGTCCGGAGTAGAGGCCGGCTCCGTACGGGGTGAGCACATGGCGCGCCGAGACGACGTCGATGTTGTTGAAGATGGGGGCGGTCGCGGCTCCGGCGACCACCGAGAGGTCCACCAGCCGCTCCGGCGCCTCCCCTCGCGCAGGGCTGGCGCGGTGTCGGGGGTAGAGGGCGGACCCCAGGGCGCCGGCCACCGACGCTATCGGGACCGCCACCGGTCCGAGTCCGAGGTGCAGCAGCACCACCGCCAGCACCACCATCGTGCCCCCGTAGAGGAGGAAGTTGGCGGCGAGTCGCCCGAAGGCCCGACGGCCCTGAAGGAACCCGCGCTGGGCTCCTCCCATTGCCGAGATGGGCCCGGCGATCACGGTCAGCGCCAGGACCCAGGGGTCGGTGAGGTGGAGCAGGAGAGCCAGCACCAGGTCCACCGGAACCATGGCGGCCCCGAGCCAGATCCCGATTCGCAGCGCCGAACGCCGCAGCCCGGGCCACATGGTGTCGGGGTCCAGACCGCGGGCCGCCGCCCCGGCAACGTCCCGGGCCGCCCCGGCGGCAACGATGAAGGTGGTGGTGTAGAGAAGGTTGAGGACAGCCACGACCGAGGTGGACTCCCCGTTCGCTGCGGTGCTGAGGTGATGGGCCCCGTAAGACTGGGCCACCAGCACTCCCGCCCCCGAGCCGCCTATCCCGATCAGATAGAGGAGGTTGTGCAGCACCAGGGGGTTGCGGAGGAGCCGGCCCCAGTCACGGGCGGGGGCCGCCGCGGCCTCCGCGGCTGGGGCCCGGTCCGGAGGGCTTTCCACCTCATCATCCTGAACGATCAGACCCCTGGCCTGCACCTCGGGACTGCAGGGCGGGTTGGTAAAGTGGGGGCGAATGAGCAGCGAGCTGACGCGCTGCCTTCTCCGTCCAGCGGGGAGCGAGGTCGGACCTGAGATGCTTCCGTGCGGAGCGGAGGGGCACGATGCCTGAGAGCGAGGTGGACCCTTCGAGCGCCGCCTTGGCGCCCGGCACCCTGCAGCGCCTTCGAGACCTCCGCTCCCGGTACCCGGTGGCCCGCTCGGCCGTGCTCCCGGCGCTCTGGGTGGTCCAGGACGAGTTGGGATATCTGCCCCCTTGGTCCGAGGAAGTGGTCGCCGAAGAGCTTGGTCTTCTCCCCGGTGATGTGGCGGCCGTCGCCAGCTTCTATTCGATGTACTTCAGCCACCAGGCGGGCAGGCACTTCGTCCAGGTCTGCCAGAACGTCTCCTGCGCTCTTCGGGGAGCCGACGACCTGCTGGCCGGGCTGCGAGAGTGGCTGCAGGCCGGCGAGGGGGGGGCCAGCCCTGACGGGGCCTTCACCCTGGAGGGAACTGTGGAGTGCCTTGGTGCCTGCGGCGGAGGGCCGATGATGCAGGTGGACCGCTACAGCTACGAGGACCTGAACGTGGACTCCGCCCGCGAGATCCTGGAGCGAATCAGAGGAAGTGCGGGGGGCGGGGCCGGTGCCTGACGGGCTGGTCTTGACCCGTCACCAGGGGTCGCCGGGGCTCACCACCCTGGACGGCTACCGCAAGGTGGGCGGATACCAGGGGCTGGCCCGGGCGCTGGAGATGGGCCCCGAGGCCATCGTGGCAGAGGTCAAGGCATCGGGGCTGCGTGGCCGGGGAGGAGCGGCCTTCCCCACCGGGACCAAGTGGGGCTTCCTCCCCCAGGGGGTGTTCCCCCGCTACCTGGCCGTGAACGCCGACGAGTCCGAGCCGGGGTGCTTCAAGGACCGTGTGCTGATCGAGGAGTACCCGCACCAGCTCCTGGAGGGGGTGCTGATCGCGGCCTTCGCCCTCCAGGCCAGCCATGCCTTCATCTACATCCGAGGGGAGTACCGCAAGCAGCGGGAGCTGCTGGAGAACGTGGTCCGCGAGGCCTACCGCGCCAAGCTGGCCGGCAAGAGGATCTTGGGCGGCGAGTTCGGCTGCGAGGTGGTGGTCCATGGGGGTGCCGGCGCCTACATCTGCGGCGAGGAGACCGCCCTCCTGGACTCCCTGGAGGGCCGGCGGGGCCAGCCCCGTCTCAAGCCGCCCTTCCCAGCGGTCAAGGGCCTGTACGGCCAGCCCACGGTGGTCAACAACGTGGAGACCCTCTCCAACCTGCCCTACATCGTCACCGCGGGGGGCGCCGCCTACGCCGCGCTGGGCACCGAGGCGAGTCCTGGCACCCGCCTCTTCTGTGTCAGCGGGCACGTGGAGCGGCCGGGGACATTCGAGGTGCCCATGGGGCGCACCACCTTCCGGGATCTCCTGGAGCTTGCCGGAGGGGTTTGGAGGGGCCGACGACTCAAGGCCATGCAGCCGGGCGGGGGCTCGATGCAGGTCCTCGGGCCCCAGCATCTCGACGTTCCCCTCGATTTCAAGGCGGTGGCCGATGCCGGCTCCTCGCTGGGGGCGGGGGCGCTGGTGGTGATGGATGAGACCACCTGCATGGTCGAGGTGTCGCGCCGGCTGGTGGACTTCTACCGCCATGAGTCGTGCGGCAAGTGCGTTCCCTGCCGTG
>JAJZGN010000203.1 GCA_021798435.1 bacterium
CGGCTCGGGCTCATCGGCCCGACCAAGCCGAACGCTAGGCGCGCCGTGAAGCGGCGTCATCGCCCGTTGGTCTGAAACGGTCAGTTCCCGCCATCCCCCAACGGGCTGAATTTGGGAGATGGCGCGGGCGTCAGCCAGGGACTGGGGGGAGCGATCTGGTGCGGAGCATTCCTCGCGCCCCCAGGAGGACCGCGGCCCCCGAGAGCGCCTCCAGGGCCGCGAGCCCCCAGGCCCACCCGTACCCGAGATGGGCGGCGAGGACGCCGAAGATCAGGGGGCCGAGGACAGATCCCACCCGGCCTCCGGTCTGGGTGATCCCAGTGGCCCGGCCTGGGGCGGCAGGATGGGCCCGCACCACCGCGAAGTTGAAGAGCCCGTTCCACCCCCAACCGACCCCAAAGGCCAGCACCGCCCCAGGGACCAGCAGCAGCGGTCGCTGAAGCGCCGACCCCAGGCTCAGCAGTGAGAAGCCGATGGCCCCCACCACGATCATTCCAAACACGAACACCAGGTGCCGACCCTGCCGCCGATCGGCCAGCGCGCCAACTCCCACGCGGACCGCGACCGCCGTCCCGCTGGCCAGGGCCGCCAGCAGTCCCGCCATCCCCACCGGCACTCCGCCGGCCACCGCCGAGGTGACGAGGAAGGCGCCCAGGGAGGAGCAGGCGGTCAGAGCCAGGCCGAAACCGACGGCCAGGGCGATGAGGGGGCCCACGGGCTCGCGCGGGCCCCGGGCCCGGGCCGCGGCCTGTCGCTGCGCCGAGGTGAGCCGGGGCCGGGGCAGTACCAGGGCGGAGGCCAGCGCCAGAGCGGCGGCGCCCACGAACGCCCACCTCCAGCCCACCGTCAGGGCCAGGGCGGGCACCGCCAGGCCCCCCAGAAGCGCGGCCAGGGGCACCGCCGCCTGCTTCACCCCGAAGGCCAGCCCCTGGTGTGCCGGCGCGATGCGGCGCGCCAGGAAGAGGTTGGACCCCACCTGTCCGGCGGAGCTTGCCAGCCCGGCGAGCACCATGATCGCCGCCAGCTCGGGCCAGCTGCCGGCCACCCCAGCGACCAGCAGCAGGCTGGCGGCGCTCGCCAGCACGGAGTTGCGGAGCAGCCGGGAGCCTCCCACGCGCTCCGCCACGTTGCCGGAGGGGGCAGCGGCCAGGGCGGCTGCGGCATAGAAGCAGCCCACCACCACCCCCAGCTCAGGGGCCCCGAAGTGCATGCTGGCCCGGATCTGGACCGCCAGGGTTCCCACCAGGAAGGTGGGCAGGGTGATGGCGGTGACCGCGCTGACGACCACCCCCAGCTCTCGCCAGGAGCGCGAGGGCGGCAGCGCTCCGGGGTTCTCTGGCATGGGTCCGATTCTCCCAACCTTCCGGGGTGACCGGGGCGACCTGCGATGATCCCCTCCGCGCTGCCGGAGCTGGCGCAGGAGGACGAGATGGAATCCAGAAGGCACCGGGTGGAGACCACCGACGGCCGCAGCCTCGACGTCATCGACGCCGGCGAGCCCACGGGCCCGGTGGTGTACTACCACCACGGCACGCCAGCGTCCTGCCTTCTGGCTCCAGAATGGGTGGAGGACGCCTCTCGGCGAGGGCTCCGGCTGATCAGCCACTCCCGGCCGGGGTACGGCGGGTCCGATCGGTTGGCGGGCCGGACCGTGGGCCAGGTGGTGAGCGACGTCGCCGCCGTCCTCGACCATTTCGGGGTCGGCCGCTTCGCCACCTGGGGGGTCTCCGGTGGCGGGCCCCATGCCCTCGCCTGTGCCGCCCTGCTGCCCGACCGCGTCGCGGCCGCCGCCAGCATCTCCGGGGGCGCGCCCTACGGGGTGGAGGGGCTGGACTGGCTGGAGGGGATGGGGGAGATGAACGTCCAGGAGTTCCAGACGGCGATCTCCGGAGACCGGGCGGCGGTGTTGGCGTACGCCGACGCCATGGCCGAGGCCCTCCGGCAGGCGGGGCCGGAGCAGCTTGCCCGGGAGATGTCCACCCTCCTGACGCCGGTGGACGCCGCCGCGGTGGCGGGTCGCTTTGGGGCGTTTCTGGCCGCCTCCGCCGCGGAGGGCTTGGCTCGGAGCGGCGCCGGCTCGGCCGACGACGACCTGGCCTTCGTCAGCCCCTGGGGCTTTGAGGTGGGCTCGATAACCGTCCCGGTGCAGATCTGGCAGGGGGAGCAGGACCTCATGGTCCCCGCCGCCCATGGGGCCTGGCTGGCGGCCCGCATACCGGGGGCCGAGGCCCACCTGGAGCCCTCGCTCGGCCACCTGACGGTCGCTGCCACCCGCATCGGGGAGGTCCACGCCTGGCTGGCCGGCCACCTCTGACGACCGGTCCTCGGGGCCGGGGACCGAGCCCCGACCGCGGCGGGCCCGACAATGTGGTCGGGAGCTGTTACCTGGGAGAGGTGCCATGGCAGAGGTCGTGATCGTGGAGGCGGTCCGCACCCCGATCGGTCGCTACGGCGGAGTCCTGGCCTCGGTGCGGCCGGACGACCTGGCCGCCCGGGTGCTGGCCGGGGTGGTGGCCCGGGCGGGGCTGGACCCGGCGGAGCTGGAGGACGTCTACTGCGGCTGCACCAACCAGGCGGGGGAGGACAATCGCAACGTCGCCCGGATGGCGCTCCTTTTGGCCGGCTTCCCCGTGGAGGTGGCCGGCTGCACGGTCAACCGGCTCTGTGGCAGCGGGCTGGAGGCTGTCGCCGAGGCCGCCCGGGCGATCATGGTCGGCGACGCCGAGCTCTGCGTCGGCGCGGGGGTGGAGTCCATGAGCCGAGCCCCCTGGGTGATGCCCAAGCCCGACCGTCCTCGCCCCCGAGGACCCCAGCAGATGGAGGACACCGCCCTCGGCTGGCGGCTGGTTAACCCCAGGATGGAGGGGCTGCACGGCACCGAGTCGATGGGGGAGACCGCGGAGAACCTGGCGGAGATGTACTCCATCCCCCGCCCGGCCCAGGACCAGTTCGCTCTCCACAGCCACCGCAAGGCGGTGGCGGCTCAGGCCGCCGGGCGCTTTCAGGAGGAGCTGCTGCCGGTCCCCGTGCCGAAGGGGGAGGTCCTGGTCGACGAGTGTCCCCGCGCGGACACCTCCCTGGAGCGGTTGGCAGCGCTTCGCCCCGTTTTCCGTCCCGGGGGCACTGTGACTCCGGGAAACTCCAGCCCGCTGAACGACGGCGCCGCGGCGCTGCTTCTCGCCTCGGCGGAAGCGGCCCGGGCGCACGGACTGAGGCCGCTCGCCCGGTTGCGCTCGCTGGCGGTGGCCGGCGTGCCGCCGAGGATCATGGGGATCGGCCCCGTATCAGCGACCCGCAAGGCCCTGGACCGCGCCGGCCTGACCCTCGCCGACATCGACCTCATCGAGCTCAACGAGGCCTTCGCCGCCCAGGCGCTGGCGGTCCTGCGGGAGTGGAAGCTGGATCCCTCGGACCCCCGGCTGAACGTCAACGGCGGCGCGATTGCCCTGGGGCACCCGGTGGGTTGCTCGGGGGCACGGATCCTGGTGACTCTGGTCCACGAGATGCGCCGGCGGGGGGCCCATCTGGGCCTTGCCACCATGTGCATCGGGGTGGGGCAGGGGATCGCGGCGGTGGTGGAGGAATTGGAGTGAGCCCGCAGGGACCCGGTCGGGGGAGGGTGTGACGACGGACGGGCGCCGGATGGCCGAGGAGTACGCCGAGGCGGCGGACCGGCTCGATCCGATTGATGCGTTCATGAGGGGAGACCTAAGCCACTCCG
>JAJZGN010000204.1 GCA_021798435.1 bacterium
CCTATCGGCGGGCGAGGCGGCTGACAGCGGCGGCGTTGCGCAGGCAGCCGGCCAGCACCGGCACCCCGGTCGCGCCCGCGGCCGCCGCCACGGCGGACCCGTTGGGCGAGGGCAGGACGATCGAGCTTCCGTGGGGTGCCCGGGCCAGGGTGGCAGGCGAGAGGGAATAGGGGTGCTCGGCGTCCACCCGCGACCGCTGGACCGCCAGCTGGGCGCCGAGTTCCAGCGCCATCCGGGCCGCCGCCTCGGGGTCCCAGGGGGAGGGGTGGACCTCACAGCCCCGGTCCACGGCGACGCTGACGGCGGTCGAGAAGGTGATCACGTCCACCACCACCAGCACGTCCGAGCTGGGGGCCAGGGCCAGGGCTCCGTCCATCCCCCAACCAAGCCGCACCGAGAAGCTCGAAGGCTCGGCGAGGGCCTCCACCCGAAGGCGTCCGACCCGTCCTCCGGAGGAGGGACCGCTGCTCACCTCCCAAGCTTGCCCGATTGGCACCAGGCCAGTGCTGAAGGAAGGTTCGGCGCCGCCCTTGGCTATAGTGAGGTCCATGTCGACGTCCTCCCCAGTCGGCTTCTCGGAGTGCCCTTGACCCTCCCCTCCACAGTCGGCGAACTGCGTGGCAGTGAGTACCGGGTCCGCACGGTGCGGGAGGAGCTTCGCGACAACCTGGTGGCCCGCCTCAGGGCCGGGGAGCCGGCGTTCCCGGGGTTGGTCGGGTACGAGGACTCGGTCCTCCCCCAGGTGGAGAATGCCATCCTCGCCGGCCAGGACCTCATCTTCCTGGGGGAGCGGGGCCAGGCCAAGTCACGGCTCATCCGGGCGCTCTGCGGCCTTCTGGACGAGAGGATCCCGGCGATCGCCGGGAGCGAGGTCAACGACCATCCCTATTCCCCCATCAGCCGGTTCGGGCGGGAGCTGCTGGCGGAGGAGGGCGACGCCACCCCCATCAACTGGCTCCTCCGGGAGCAGCGCTTCGCGGAGAAGCTGGCCACCCCCGACACCTCGATCGCCGACCTGATCGGCGAGGTCGACCCCATCAAGGTGGCCGAGGGGAGGTACCTCGCGGACGAGTACACGATCCACTACGGGCTGCTGCCCCGGGTGAACCGCGGCATCTTCGCGGTCAACGAGCTCCCGGATCTGGCCGAGCGGATCCAGGTGGGGCTGCTCAACATCATGGAGGAGCGGGACATCCAGATCCGGGGATTCCTGGTGCGGCTGCAGCTCGACGTCCTGGTGGTGGCCACCGCCAACCCCGAGGACTACACCAACCGCGGCCGGATCATCACCCCCCTCAAGGACCGATTCGGGGCCCAGGTCCGCACCCACTACCCCCGGACCACGGAGCAGGAGGTGGAGATAGTGCGCCAGGAGCAGGCCCCGTTCCAGGGGCTCCCGGTCGAGCTCCACCTGCCCCAGTACATGCGCGAGATGGTGGCCGAGATCTCCCAGCTGGCCCGGCGCAACCCCCAGGTGAACCAGCGCTCCGGGGTGTCGGTACGGCTGTCCATCGCCAACCAGGAGAGCCTCTGCGCCAACGCCGTGCGACGCGCCATCCTGCTCCAGGAGCCCGTGGCTGTCCCCCGGATCAGCGACCTCGGGGCGCTGGCCGCCTCCACCACCGGGAAGTTGGAGCTCGAGACCTGGGAGGAGGGTGAGGACTCGCAGCTGCTCTCCAAGCTCACCCGCGGCGCGGTGCAGAACGTCTTCCGCCACCACTTCTCGCTGGCCGAGTTCGCCCCACTTCTGGCGCTGTTCGAGCAGGGTCTCACCGTGGAGGCGGGCGAGATGCTGGCCTCGGCCACCTACGCCGCGGCGGCAGCTCAGCTGCCCGACACCCCGAGGATCCTGGCCGACCTGGACGAGACCCGCGAGCCCGCGGCCGTGGCGGCGGCGCTGGAGCTGGTCCTGGAGGGGCTGCACTTAGCCAAGCGGCTCAACAAGACGACGGTGGACGGGACCGCCGTGTACAACGGCTGAGGCGAGGGTGGCAGCGGCCCGCTACAGCCGCTGGGACGGGACTCAGGACCCCGGAGCCCCTGACCCTCAGGAGGTCTTCTCCCGGCTGGCAGAGGACGTGTTCCAGGGATGGGACTTCGAGTCCGCGCTCCGGCGGCTCCTGGGGCAGGGGTTCCAGGACCACGAGGGGAACCGGATCCCGGGGCTGGAAGGGCTCCTGGATCAGCTCCGCCAGCGGCGGCAGGCGGAACTGCAGCGCTACAGCCTGGAGGGCCTCTTCCAGAACCTCGAGGAGCGGCTGGACCGGATCGTCCAGAAGGAGCGCAGGACCCTGGCCGAGCGGCGGGGGGCGGCCCTGGGCTCGGATGGCGAGGGGCTGGCGGGTCGGCTGCTCGCGGCCCGCCAGGAGCAGCTAGACCAGATCCCCCCCGAGACCAGCTCCGCCGTCCGCTTCCTCCAGAACTACGAGTTCGTGGATCCGGGGGCGGAGTCCGACTTCCGGAAGCTCCTGGAAGAGCTCCGGCGCCAGCTGGTCGAATCCCACCTCCGGCAGGTGGGCGAACGCCTCGGGGAGATGGGCGGGGCACAGATGACCCCCCTCAAGGAGATGGTCTCGGACCTCAACGCGATGCTCGGTCGTCGGCTGGCCGGCGAGCCCGATCGCTACGAGCAGTTCATGGAGCGCTGGGGCGAGGCCTTCCCTGACCACCCGGACAACCTGGAGGACTTCGTCGGCCAGCTGCAGCAGCGGATGGCGGAGATGGAGTCCCTGGTTCAGTCCCTCAGCCCCGAGTCCAGGGCGGAGCTGGAGGCGATGATGGCGGCCGCTCTGGGCGGCCCCGGGATCCAGGAGGAGCTGACCGAGCTCGGCCGGCTGCTCTCCGAACTCGCGCCCGGCGGCCGCCTGGGGGGCAGAATGGCGTTCTCCGGCGGTGACGAACTGGACTTCTCCGAGGCCATCGAGGTCATGGGGAGGCTGAGGCGCACCGAGGAGTTGGAGAGATCGCTGCGCGCCGCCTACCGGGGCGAGCCGCTGAGCGAGGAGCTGCGCACCTCCCTCCGGGAGGAGCTGGGGCCAGAGGCGGCATCCGGGGTGGCCGCCATGGAGGAGCTGCTGGCGGGGCTGGCCCGCTCGGGGCAGCTCAGGCTCAGCGCTGAGGGCGCCACCCTGACGCCTCAGGGGGTACGGAAGATCGGCCAGAAGGCGTTGGGCGACGTCTTCCGCCGCCTGACCCCCGACCGCTTCGGCGGGCACCGCATCGATCGCACCGGGGTCGGGGTGGACCCTGGGGATGAGACCAAGAGGTACGAATTCGGCGACCCCTTCCGCCTCGACGTGGAGCGCACCGTGCGCAACGCGCTGCGGAGGGGCTCCGGCCCGCCCCCGGTGACCCTGCGACAGGATGATTTCGAGGTGGTGCGCTCGGAGAGCCAGGTGCGGGCCACCACCGTTCTCATGCTGGATATGAGCCGGAGCATGCCCCTGCGGGGATACTTCTATGCGGCCAAGAAGATGGCCCTGGCGCTGGAGTCGCTGATCCGCACCCAGTACCCCCGCGACACCCTCTACGTGGTGGGGTTCTCCGACTACGCTCGGGAGATCCCGGCCACGGCCCTCGCCGAACTCTCCTACAGCGAGTACGTGTACGGCACCAACCTCCAGCATGGGCTGATGGTGGCCCGGCGCCTCCTGAGCCGCCACCGGGGC
>JAJZGN010000205.1 GCA_021798435.1 bacterium
ACCCACGTCGCCCTTAAGTGCCCGCTCGCCCGCCCCCCTTGGCGGGCGAGCCCGGGGGCCCGGCCTGCTGGCCGGGCCCCCTCGTGGCTCGGGTCGAGGGCAAGAGGGGCAGGTACCTCCTCGAAGTCGGCCCGGCATCTCACCGCTGGTCCGGGCCCGGCGCGCCCGGAGGCTCAGACTCTCACTCCAGCTCAGTGAGGAGGGCTGGAGCCAGCGCCGGATCGCAGCCCACCTCGGCCTGGCCCGCGCCACCATCCGGGGCTACCTCACCGCAGCGCGGCGCGTTGGACTCGACGCCTCCCAGGCTGCCAGCCTACCCGAGGCCGAGCTCCTGGCCCGGGTGGAGACCCTGAGGCGGGCCGCGCGCCCCGCGCTTCCAGGCGACTTGGACTTCGCCGCCGCGCTCTGGGAGCTGAAGGCCGACCCCCGGGCCACCATCCGCACCACCTGGCTGCGCCTTGGCATCTGGGAGCGTCGGGGGGAGTCGCTGGCAGAGTTCTCCCGTCGCTACCGAGAATGGCTGACCCGGCAACCGGCGCTGCTCCGCCTTCCTGACCGTGCCGGCCAGCGCCTGGTGACCGCGGTTGCCCCGCTGCCTGGGGAAGATGGCCCCGGCCCGGTTGTCTACGCCGCCCAGGTGGGCGCCAGCGGGCTGCTGCTCTTGGAGCTGGCGGAAGTCGTCGGGGAGGTTCGGTGGCGCGAGTTCGTCGGCCGGGTCCTCCGGCGGCTGGGCGGAAGGCCGCTATGGGCGGTGCCACCCCTGGCGCTCCCCGCCCGGAGTCCGGGCCCGCGAGTGATCGGGGAGGTCATGGGCTGTCGGATCGCGGCCCCGGATCCCCCGGCGGAACGGGTCCTCCTGGCCCGGGTGGAGGCGGCCCGGAACGGGGCCTGGCCTCCAGGGCTGGGCGCAGCCTCTGGCCTCGCGGAGGCGATCCTGCGGAGTTGGGAGGACGAGGTCAACGGGGCCCCGCTCCCGAGCCTGGGGCGGTCCAGCCGGGAGCTCTTCGAGCGGCTGGACCGCAGGCGCCTGCGCCCCCTCCACCCGGGCCCCGCCTCCGACTAGGGCCTCTCTGCCTCCAGTCCGGTTCCCGCTATGGTCATCCGGTGGCCGCGACCTCAGGACCCGAGACGTCCGCCGCCGCGGTCCATTTCCTCTACCCCGACCCCCAATCTGAGCTGGCCGGGGTGGCCCTCTTCCAGGAGGTGTTCTGGCCCCGGTCCGGTCCCGAGCTGGCCCGCACCAAGGAGGGGTTCTCAGTTGTGGTTCCCCGCCCACCCGTGGACCGGATGGAGTACCTCTTCGAGCTCCGCTATCGGGACGGGAGCCGCCAGCTGGTCTGCGACCCGGCCAACCCGAGGAGGGCCCCTTCCCCGTTCGGGGACAAGTCCGTCCTCGAGTTCCCCGAGTATCGCGCGCCGGAGTGGTCGCAGGTGGCGGCCCTGCCGCGGGGAGACGCGGTCGATCTGGAGATCCCCTGCCCGGGGCTGAACGCCTCGATGCGCGTCCGGATCTGGTCCCCCCCGGGCGTTGGCCCGGACCGGCGCCTCCCCCTCTTGCTGGCCCTCGATGGGCTGGAGTACGACCTCTTCTCCCAGCTCACCCAGTTCCTGGGCCAAGAGGTTAACGGAGGAGAGCTTCCGCCCCTGCGGGCCGCCCTCCTCCACCCGGTGCGCCGGGACCAGGACTACTCGGCGTCCCCGGAGTTCACCAGGGTGCTCTCCGAGGAGGTGATCCCCCAGCTCGAGGGGCTCATCCGCGTGGCGACCGGGCCATCCGGCCGGGTGGCCATGGGTGCCAGCCTGGGGGCGGTCGCGGCCCTGCACCTGCAGTGGGAGAGACCGGAGGCGGTAGGGGGGCTTCTGTTGCAGTCGGGCAGCTTCTTCCACCACCATTACTTCTCCCAGGAGCTGCCCTTCGACCCCGTGGAGCGGATCTGCATGTTCACCGAGCGCGTCCACCAGGGAGCGGCCGCCGCCGCCCCCGTCCCTACCGCCCTCACCTGCGGGGTGGTCGAGGAGACCCTTCTGGCCAGCACCGCGATCTCCAGCTCCCTCCGTCGGCTCGGGTACCCGGCCGACCTCCATCGCCTCCGCGACGCCCACAACTGGGTGGCCTGGCGGGACGCGTTCGACCCGTACCTCAAAGAGCTCCTACTCCGGTGCTGGAGTTGAGTCGGCGGTGAGAAGGGACGAGGTCTGGCTGGACGGGGGGCCCGTGGGGGTGCGCCGGGTGATCGCCCACGGCCACTTCGGCCGCCCTTTCCTGCTCTTCCCCACCGACATGGGTGCCGCCACCGACTTCGAGGAGCGGGGGATGCTGGACTCGGTGGCGGGGGTGGTCGAGGGGGGCCGGGCCAAGGTCTATTGCCTCGACAGCTTCGACCGCTCCTCCTGGCGCAACCCTGATCTCTCGCTGGAGCAGCGGGCCCGGGCCCACCTCGCCTTCGAGGCCTTCGTCGTAGACCAGGTCGTCCCCTTCATCCACCGGGATTGCGGGGGGCCGCAGGAGGTGGGACTCCTGGGGTTCAGCTTCGGCGCCTTTCACGCGGCCAACTTCTCTCTCCGTCGCGCCGACCTCTTCCCCCTCTCCCTCTGCTTCTCCGGCGTCTATGACGTCGCGGTGGTGGGGGGAGGCTGGGAGCGCGGCGACGCCGCCTACTTCAACAACCCCATGGACTACATGCGCCATGCTGAGGGCGACCACCTGGACTGGCTGCGGCGGCGCTGCCGGATGCTGCTGGTGTGCGGGCAGGGGGCCTTCGAGGACACCACCGGGGCGCTCCAGTCCACGCGGGACTTCGCCTCCCTGCTCCAGGCCAAGGGCGTGCCCTGCGAGCTCGACCTCTGGGGCTGGGATGTCCCCCACGACTGGCCTTCCTGGAAGGCCCAGCTGGCCCACCACCTGCCTCGCTTCTGCTGACTCGCGCTCAGCCGGGGAGTGGGCCCCGGACCCCCTGAATCGTCTCCCCGGCCAGCTGCTCCACCACCGCCACCAACGATCCCGTACGCCGGTAGGCCTCCAGCTGACGGTCGGCACTGGTCCCCTCGCGGCAGATCTGGTGCAGGTACTCCACCTCGGTCCTGGACCCCAGCTCGTCCAGGACGTCGTCGACGAACTCCAAGAGTTCGACCGCCAGCTGCCGCATGGGCACCTCGGCCGCCCGCCCGAAGTCGATCAGCTGGCCGTCCAATCCGTGGCGCAGGGCCCGCCACTTGTTCTCGGCGATGAGATTGGGCAGGTATTTGCGGAAGCCCAGGTTCTGGCGGCGCAGCTTCACCAGCTTGGCGCAGATGGCCTGCACCAGCCCTGCCAGGCAGACCACCTCCTCGACCCGGGTGGCGGCATCGCAGATCCTGAACTCCAGGGTGGGGTACAGGACATGGGGGCGGAGGTCCCACCAGATCTTCTTGCCGTTGTCGATGCAGCCGGTGCGGACCAGCAGCTCCACATAGTTCTCAAAGTCCTCCGGGGAGCTGAGCTCGGGCGGGATGCCGGTCCTCGGGAAGCGCGACCAGACCACGCTCCGGTAGCTCTTGAGGCCGGTCTCCCGACCCATCCAGAAGGGGCTGGAGGTGGAGATGGCGAGGAGGTGGGGGAGGAAGTAGCGGGCCTCGTTGGCCACCTCGATCCGCAGGTCAGGGTCGGGGATCGCCACG
>JAJZGN010000206.1 GCA_021798435.1 bacterium
GCCCGGGCGGAGGAGGGCGCGGCGGCCCGGGAGGCGGCCGAGGCCGAGGAACGGGGGAGGGTGGCCCAGGCGGAGCTGGCCCGAGTCCAGGCCACACTCACCGAGGTCCGCTCCCAGGCGGCCATCCTGCGTTCTCAGTGGATCGAGCAGGAGGCTCGCCGAGAGGCCAGTCTGCGTCTCTCACGCGAGCGCGGGCTCCAGCGGGAGCGGCTCTCGGCACGGGTGCAGGCCGCGGCCCAGGGTGCCCGGGAGGCGGAGGTCGCTGTCGCCCACGCTCTGCGCCGCCTGTGGGGTGCCCGGGAGGAGCTTGGACAGCTTGTCCGCCGGACGGTGGCGGAGGCCGAGGCGGTAGCCCAGACCGCGTCGACGGAGGCCGATCCCCTGGCGCGGCTGGCCGAGCTGGAGCGGCGGAGGGCGGAGCTCAACTCGGAAGTTAGGAGGTCTGAGGATTCGGTGTCCTCGTTGGAGGCGCAGCTGGCGGAGCGGGAGGGGGCGGTGGCACGGCTGAGCCCCGAGCTGGATCCCGGCCTTGAAGAGCAGGAGAGCCGGGTCGAGGATCCTGCCCGGACGGCCCAGGACCTGGGGCGGCTCGAGCGGCGGCTGGCCCAGCTCGGGCCCGTGAACGCCCTGGCGCCCTCACAGCTGGCAGAGCTGCTGGATCGCACCGAGGATCTGCGCCGGGTCCACGAGGACGTGGAGGTGGCGCGGGGGGAGCTCTCGGCGGTCGCGGCAGCGGTGGGCCGGCTCACGGCCGCCAGGTACCGGGCCACATTGGGACGGGTGGCAGCGGAGTTTGAGTCGGTGTGGAGAGAGCTTTTCGGAGGTGGACGGGCCCGCTTGGTGTCGGTGGGCGGTTCCGACTCGGAGCTCCCGGGTGTGGACCTCGAGGTGCAACCCCGGGGCAAGCGCGTGATCCCCCTCGGCCTTCTGTCCGGCGGGGAGCGGGCACTTACGGCGCTGGCCCTGGTGCTGGCGATCCAGCAGGTCTCGCCGAGCCCGTTCTACGTCTTCGACGAGGTGGACGCCGCTCTGGACGAGGTCAACGTGGGCAGCTTCGTGCGCTTGCTGCACCAGCGAGCCCGTACCACCCAGTTCGTGCTGGTGACCCACAGTCTGGCCACCATGGCCGCCGCTGACCGCCTCTACGGGGTCACCCAGGACGGGAGAGGCGCCAGCAGGGTGCTGTCCGTACGGTTGGGAGCGGACGGCTCCCCGGTGGAGAACCGGGGGGCTTCCGAGAGGGCGGCCATTGTCTGAGCCCGCTGGCGGGCGCCGTCCCAGGTGGTGGCGGCGACTTCCCCGCCGCCTCGACCGACTGGGCAGCGGGCTGGGCCACCAGCTCCGGGCCCGGCTGGCGCACGGGGCGGTGGACGGCGCCACCCTGGAGGAGATCTTCGAGTTGTTGCTGGCCAGCGACTGTGGCGCCCCGATGGCCGACGAGCTGGTGCAGGGGCTGCGGGAGCGTGCCGAGCGGGAGCGCCTGCGGGAGCCGGCTGACTTGCTTGCCGGGTTGCGCGCGGAGATGGAGAGCAAGCTGGTGGGGCGGAATCGGGAGCTCCGCCTGGGCGGCGCGCCCGGGGTCTGGCTGGTCGCCGGGGTGAACGGCTCGGGGAAGACCACGACCGTCGCCAAGTTGGCGGCGCGGATCAAGGCTCAGGGTCTCGTCCCGCTGGTGGCGGCTGGGGACACCTTCCGGGCCGCCGCCCAGGACCAGCTCCGCCGCCTGGTCGAACCGCTGGGAGTGGACGTGGTGGGGCACCGCCCGGGGGCGGACCCTGCGGCCGTCGTGTACGACGCCATGGAGGCCGCTCGAGCACGCCGCCGGGACCTGGTCCTGGTCGACACGGCGGGCCGGCTCCACACCAAGGACAACCTCATGCAGGAGCTGGCCAAGGTGCGGCGGGTGATCGCCGCCAACATTCCCGACCAGCCTGAGGAGTCGCTGCTGGTGCTGGACGCCTACGTGGGCGCCAATGCCCTGGCCCAGGCCCGAGCCTTCTCGGAGGTCATCGGCGCCACCGGCGTGGTGTTGACCAAGTTGGATGGAAGTGCCCGCGGAGGCTACGTGTTCCAGGTGGAGCGGGAGCTCGATCTCCCGGTGAAGCTGGTGGGAACCGGAGAGGGCTCGGACGATCTCGACGACTTTGATCCCGCCGCCTACGTCTCGGCCCTCCTCGCCGACGAGCCGGTCTGAGCGGGCCGCTCCCCGACGACGGGCTGACCGCCCCACCGCAGACGCCAGCGCCCTGCAAGGCCCGGGGCGCACTCCCGTGCCGGCGGCCAACCGGCGAGTCTGTATCCTGTCAAGGGCATGACTTTGACAGCTGACCTCGCACGCTCCCGGTCGCACCGGCTCCAGCTCCTGGACGCCTATGGGCCGGTCCTGACCGACCGCCAGCGCGAGGCGCTGCGGCTGCACCTGGAGGAGGACTGGTCGGTGACCGAGTTGGCGGAGTCGCTCGGAGTCTCCCGGGCCGCCGCCCACGATCTCATTCGCCGGGGCCTGCGCCGGGTGGAGGGGATGGAGTCCAGCCTCGGCCTCTGCGGCCAGCTGGCGGCGGCGGAGGCCAGGGTGGCCGACCTCGAGCGCCGCCTGGCGAGCTCGCCGGCGGTGGACGGCGGCGATGTTTGACACCCTCACCGACAAGCTGGGGCTGGCGTTCAAGCATCTCACCGCCAAGGGCCGGCTGAACCCTGAGGACGTGGAGGCGGGCCTCCGGGAGGTCCGGCTCGCGCTTCTCGAGGCCGACGTGAACTACAAGGTGGCGCGGGAGTTCGTGGACCGGGTGCGGGAGCGGGCCGTGGGGGCCGACGTCCTGCAGAGCCTGACCCCAGGTCAGCAGGTGGTCAAGCTGGTTTTCGGGGAGCTGGTGGAACTCCTGGGGGGCCAGGACCAGGCGCTCGTCTACAGCCCCGAGCCGCCCACGGTGGTCCTTTTGGTGGGCCTCCAGGGTGCCGGCAAGACCACCACCGCGGTCAAGCTGTCACTGCTGGTGCGGGCGGAGGGGCACCGGCCCGCGCTGGTCGCAGCCGACCTCCGGCGCTCGGCGGCCGTCGACCAGCTGCAGGTCCTGGCGGCCGAGCACCAGGTCCCGGTACTGGTACCGGAGATGGGCCGGGGGCTGGCCCAGGGGGTGGCCTCTGCAGTCCAGGGGGCTCGCCGCCAGGGACACGACGTGGTCCTGGTCGACACCTCCGGTCGTCTGCATCTGGACCAGCCCCTCATGGATGAGCTGGCCGAGATCCGGTCCGCGGTCCGGGTCCACCACTCCCTCCTGGTCGTCGACGCGATGACGGGGCAGGAGGCGGTGCGCATCGCCGGCTCCTTCAAGGAGCAGGTGGGGGTGGATGGGATCATCCTTACCAAGCTGGACGGGGACGCCCGGGGCGGTGCCGCCCTCTCCATGCGCGCCGCCGTCGGGCTCACGGTGTGGTACTGCGGAGTCGGGGAGCGGCCCCGGGACCTGGAGCCCTTCCATCCGGAGCGGATGGCGCGCCGCATCCTGGGCATGGGCGACGTCCTCACCCTGATCGAGCGCAGCCAGGAGCATATAAGTGAGGAGGAGGCGGTCTCCGCCCAGGAGCGGATGCGTGAGGGCCGCCTCACGCTGGACGACTTCGTGAGCCAGCTGGGCCAGCAGCCCCG
>JAJZGN010000207.1 GCA_021798435.1 bacterium
ATGGCGTAGAGCTCCTCACTGGCGATGTCCACGCCATCGCGGAGGCTGCGTCCGTCCACCTCGATGGACATGGGAACGACCGTCACCTCTGGAGCCCCCGCCAGCTCCGGTGGCAGGCAGGCGCCGCTGTCCACCACCAGCGCGGTCCTCGAGCCCCCGGGGACCGTCACCCGCTCCCCGGTGGCGTTTCCAGCTCCCTCATGCAATCTCGATAGATTGCCAGAAGGCGCTCGATCATAGGTTCCATGCCGTGGCGCCCCAGGGCCCCCCGGCGGGACTCCTCGCCCAGTTTGGCGGTGAGGTCCGGGTCCCGAGCCAGCTGGCCGATCCGCTCCGCCACCGAGGCCGCCAGGCGGCGAGGGTCGATCGCCAGCCCGCCTTCAGCCGCCGCCTCCAGCCCCCCCTCCGGCGTGGCCAGCACAGCGCAGCCGCTGGCCATGGCCTCCAGCAGGGAGATGGACAGGCCCTCCGCGGTGGAGGGCAGGCAGAAGACGTCCACCTCCTGCCAGAAGGCCACCCGGGCGTCTGCGCCCACCAGCTGGCCGAGGTAGGTCACCCGGGGGTCCGAGGCCGCCGCTCGCCGCACCAGGGGGGACAGGGTTCCCGACCCGGCGATCACCAGCCGGGCTCCCGGCGCCAGTGGGGCCGCCGCGAACCCCTCCAGCAGGGCCCCGACCCCCTTCTCCGGGTCCAGCCGGCCAAGATACCCGACGACCAGCTCCCCGGGCGCCCGGCGCTCCCGACCCCCGTCCGGGGGGCGGAAGCGCCCCGTGTCCACGGCGTTGGGGACCACCACGACCCGCTCCGGGCCTGCCCCAAGGCGCAGCAGCCGCTGGCGGTGGCCCTCGGTGAACACCACCAGCCGCTGATAGGCGCCGAGTCGAGAGAGCCAGAAGCGGTGCAGCTGGCGCATCACCATGCCACGGGCGGTGCCCTCGGCCCCGAAGGGGAGGTGAAAGGTGGCCACCGTGGCGGAGCCGTGCCGCTGGGCCAACCTTCCCACCCAGCCGTCGGCGAGGGTGAAGCTCAGCGAGCAGTGGGTCACCTGGGGCCGCTGAAGATCCATGGCGGCTTCCATCCGGCGCCGGAACCCAGGGCGGGGGATGGCGACCGTCTTGAACCGCAGGGTGGGCCAGGAGATGGCCATCTCCTCGGGCACCGGCACCCGGGGACCGTCATCGGCGGAGTGGTGCAGGTAGACCGTGCAGCCGCGGCGGCGCAACTCCTGGGCCACCTGCTCGGTGTAGCTGCTGAGGCCATCCGCGCGCCGCCCTCCGGCATGCCCGAGGAGGACCACGCGCAGCCCGCCCTCAGACTGGCCCAAGGTCACGCAGCCGCCCCTTCTCAAAGGGGTACCACTGCTCGGGCCAGCGGAGCACCGCCCGCTCGAACACCTCGATCACCGGGCGGAGCGCGCATTTGGGATCGGCCCCGGGCGCCACCTGGACGGCGTCGTGCACCTCGATGAAGTAGCCCCCGGCCGGGCTGCGCACAGCCACCACCGGGATGAGCGGGCAGGCGGTGTGCTGGGCCAGCCGGTAGGGGAGGTCTGAGACCTTGGTACGGTGGCCGAGGAACTCCACCTCCAATGAGGGGGTGTCGCCCGGGATGTCGGCCACCAGCGCCACCACCTCCCCCCGGCGCAGGGCCGGCAGGACGGTGCGGGGCGAGCGCGAGGCCAGCACCGTGTGCATCCCCATCTCGGAGCGCGCCCAGATCACCAGGTCGCGAATCGGAGCGGCGCCCTCCTCAGCCATCACCACCGTGAGGGGCACGCCGATGGCTGTGGCGTAGGCCCCCCCGGCGTCCCAGGTTCCGAGGTGGAAGAGAACCAGCACCGCGCCCTGCCCGCGAAGCCGTAGGTCCAAGAGCCTCTCCGCCCCGAACGCCGTGAAGGTGGACATGAGCCGGGGGCGCGGGAGTCGGTGGACGTAGATGAAGTCCAGGGCTGTTCTGGCGTACTCACGGTAGCTGCGGGCGGCCAGCCGGCGGGCCTCGCGACGGTCCAGCCCCGGAAGCACCTTCTGAAAGTTGGCGGCGGTGATGGCTCTCCGTCCCGGCTGGACGGCGAAGGCGAAATTGGCCACCGCGTCAGCAATCCGGTACCTGCGGCTTCCGAGCAGGTGCAGGAACCCGGCGGTGCCGTTCAGGCCCACTCGCAGGGCGGCGTTGGGCAGGGGCCGTTCCGCCTCGGGCACCAAGGGATTGTCGCATCGGGCGCCCACCTTGACGGTCCCCGGGGCGCTTGGTGGCCGGCGGCCGGCGGGGCAAGGGCGACCGCAGCCCGCCTCGCGAGGCCCCCCACCCCCAGGCGGCGCTACCGTTGGGGGCGCACCACCTGGTAACCGAGGGCGAACATGCCGACAAGATGGACCCTGGCCCACGAGCTGGAGAGCCGCCTCACGGCCTCCTTGTGCGAGGGGACGGCGGCTCGAAATCGCAGCGCACGCGCCCCTGGCGACCGATGAACCGCCTGGCCCAGGAGCCCAGCCTCTACCTCCGCCAGCACCGGGACAACCCGGTCGACTGGTATCCCTGGGGAGAGGAGGCGTTCGCGGCCGCCCGGGCCCAGGACAGGCCGGTGCTGCTCAGCGTGGGCTACTCCACCTGCCATTGGTGCCACGTCATGGCCCACGAGTCCTTCTCCGACCCCGAGGTGGCCGAGCTCCAGAACCGCCTCTTCGTCTCCATCAAGGTGGATCGCGAGGAGCGCCCGGGGGTCGACCGGGTATACATGGAGGCGCTGCTGGCCCTCACCGGGTCCGGCGGCTGGCCGATGACCGTCTTCCTCCTCCCAGACGGGCGTCCCTACTTCGCCGGAACCTACTTCCCACCCCGCGATCGGGGTGGCCTCCCGGCCTTTCGGCGGGTGCTGGTGGCGGCCGCGGCGGCCTACCGCGACCGGCGCTCGGATCTCGAGGCGACCTCCGATGGGCTGGCGCGGGCGCTGGCGGCCCCCAGCGGGAGCGGGGATGGTGCTGTTCCCTCGCGGGAAGACCTCACCACCGCCTCCGCCCGGGTGCTGGGCGGCTGGGACCAGGACCAGGGTGGGCTCCGCGGTTCCCCCAAGTTCCCCCAGGCCCCTCTCCTGGAATTCCTTCAGGCGCGCGCCGCCCTGCGCGGGGACCTGGAGGCCGGGCGAGCCGTCGGCCTGACCCTCCGGCGCATGGCGGAGGGAGGCATTCATGACCAGTTGGGAGGTGGCTTCCACCGCTACTCGGTGGACGGCCGCTGGGGGGTGCCGCATTTCGAGAAGATGCTGTACGACCAGGCCCAGCTGATCCGCCTCTACCTCCATCACTGGCAGCTGGAGAGAGTTGAGGGAGCGCTGGCGGTGGCCCGTCAGACCGCCGAGTTCGTCGTGGCCGGGCTCGGGCTTCCGGAGGGAGGGTTCGCCGCCGGCCTCGACGCCGACGCCGCCGGCCGGGAGGGACTCACCTACCTATGGAGTCGGGAGGAGCTGGATCGCGCGGGGGGAGAGGGCTGGCCTGAGCTGTGGAGGCTGGACCCGTACTCCCGGGTGGACGGCGACTTCGTGCCCCAGGCCGCGCTCCCCTGGGGGGACCTGCCCCCCAACGGAGCCGAGGTCCGCTCGCGGCTTCTGGCGGTGCGGTCCCAGCGTCCCCAGCCCCAGCGCGACGACAAG
>JAJZGN010000208.1 GCA_021798435.1 bacterium
CCAGATCGCCGATCAGGTGGTCGAACTCCCCGCGGGCACCCGGGTGCTGGTTCTAGCCCCCATGGTGCAAAGTCGCAAGGGGGAGCACCAGGCGGTGGTGGATCAGGCCCGGCGGCTGGGCTATGTGCGCATGCGGGTGGACGGACGGATCCACGAGCTCGACGCCATTCCGGCGCTGGACAAACGCTACAAGCACGACCTAGAGATCGTCGTCGACCGTCTGGCGGTACGGGGCCAGGACATCTCCCGCCTGCGCGAGTCCCTGGAGCAGGCGACCGCGCTCTCCGGAGGAACGGTGGTGGTGGCACCGGCGGAGGCCGGGGCGTTTGAGGAGCTGCTCTTCTCCGAGCAGTTCGCCTGCGTCTACGACGGGATCTCGATGGAGGAGCCTCAGCCTCGGAACTTCTCCTTCAACAACCCCCACGGGGCCTGTCCGACCTGCACCGGGCTGGGCGCCAAGCTGGAGGTGGACCCGGACGCTCTGGTGTCCGATCCGGAGCGGGCGATCTCCGAGGGAGCGGTGGCCGGCGGCCGCTGGGGACCGGCCCAGCAATGGATGGAGGAGCTGGTGCTCGCGGTGGCCCGGGAGCACCGCATCCCCGTCGACCGACCCTGGCGCCGGCTCACCCGGGCCCAGCAGGACCTGATCCTGTACGGGCTGCCCCCGGACCAGCGGGTCGCGATGGAGCTGCGGTCGGCCCGGGGCCGGGTGCACCGTTTCTCAGCCCGCTTCGAGGGGGTCATCCCCAACCTGGAGCGCCGCTATCGGGAAACGGAGTCCCAGATGGTCAAGGAGTCCATCGAGCGGCTGATGATGCAGCGGCCCTGCCCGGACTGCCACGGGCGGCGGCTTCGGCCGGAGTTCCTCGCGGTCACGGTGGCCGGGGTGGGGATCATGGAGTTCTGCTCTCTTCCGGTCGACCGGGAGCTGACCATGCTGGACGGCTGGGAGCTGCCCCCACGGGAGCTGGAGATCGCTCGGCGGGTGCTGAAGGAGGTGCGCGAGCGGCTGGGGTTCCTCAGTGACGTGGGCCTCCAGTACCTGACCCTGGACCGGGCGGCGGCCACCCTGTCCGGGGGGGAGGCCCAGCGGATCCGGCTCGCGACGCAGATCGGCAGCCGGCTCACCGGGGTCCTGTACATCCTGGACGAGCCCAGCATCGGGCTCCACCAGCGTGACAACGCCAAACTGCTGGGGACTCTCTTCCGCCTCCGGGACCTGGGCAACACCGTGATCGTGGTGGAGCACGACGAGGAGACCATCCGGCGGGCCGACTTCGTCGTGGACATGGGTCCAGGGGCGGGCGAGCGGGGCGGTCTGGTGGTGGCGGCGGGGACTCCGGCTGAGGTCATGGCGGTGCCGGGCTCGGCCACCGGCCAGTACCTCACCGGCCAGCTGCGGATCGACGTGCCAAGCCGGAGGCAGCCCCAGGGGTGGCTGGTGGTCCGAGGCGCCCGGGCCAACAACCTGAAGTCGGTCGACGCCGCCCTCCCCCTGGGGTGCTTCGTGGGGGTCTCGGGAGTGAGCGGCTCGGGAAAGAGCAGCCTGGTCAACGACGTCTTGTACCGCAGGTTGGCCCAACACTTCTACGGCGCGAGGGAGCGCCCCGGCGACCACGACCGCATCGACGGGCTGGAACGCCTGGACAAGGTGGTGGACGTCGACCAGGCGCCCATCGGGCGCACTCCGCGGAGCAACCCGGCCACCTACACCGGGCTGTTCACCCCGATCCGGGAGCTGTTCGCGCAGCTGCCGGAGGCCAGGGTCAGGGGCTACAAGCCTGGCCGCTTCTCCTTCAACGTGCGCGGGGGGAGGTGCGAGGCCTGCGAGGGCGACGGCCTGCTCAAGATCGAGATGCACTTCCTCCCCGACATCTACGTCACCTGCGAGGTCTGCAAGGGTCGGCGCTACAGCCAGGAGGTGCTGGAGGTGCGCTTCCGGGGGCACTCCATCGCCGACGTGCTCAGCCTTTCGGTGAGCGAGGCGCTGGAGCTCTTTCGCAACCAGCCGGGGATCGCGAGGCGCCTGCAGACCCTGAGCGACGTCGGGCTGGGGTACATCCGGCTGGGGCAGCCGGCCACCCAGCTCAGCGGAGGTGAGGCCCAGCGGGTCAAGCTGGCGACCGAGCTGTCGCGGCGCGGGACCGGGGCGACCATGTACATCCTCGACGAGCCCACCACAGGGCTCCACTTCGCGGATGTCGGTCGGCTCCTGGGGGTTCTGCAGCGGCTGGTGGACCAGGGCAACACCGTGGTGGTGATCGAACACAACCTGGACGTTTTGAAGTGCGCCGACTGGATCCTGGACCTGGGGCCGGAGGGGGGAGACGCGGGCGGGAGGCTGGTCGCGGAGGGGCCTCCGGAGAAGCTGGCCGCGGACCGGGCCTCGGTCACCGGTCGGTTTCTGGCCGGGGCCCTCGAGTCGGCCCCGGCGGTCGAGCTGGCGGTCTGAGGGTGGCCGGGGCGCTGGGCGAGGAGCCCGAGGGGGCTCCCGCCACCTTTCGAGGGTGGCAGCGGGGTGCCTGCATCGGCGGGGTGATGATCCTGGCCCTGTTCACCCTGCTGCTGCTGGTAGGAGTCGGCCTCCAGCTGCTGGGAGTGCGCTGAGGACCCGGCCATGACAGATCGAGCCAGCATCCCCGACCGGCTGGTGGAGCGCCCCGAGCTGCTCCGTGCCCGGCTCCGGGCGGTCCCGGCGCAGCCCGGCGTCTACCTGTTCCGCGGCCCTGATGGCTCTGTCGCGTACGTTGGCAAGTCGTCCAGCCTGCGGGACCGGTTGCGGAGCTACTTCACCGCCCCTCAGGCCCATCCGGCGCGGACCCGCCAGCTGGTGGAATCGGCGGTGGATTTCGAGGTGGTGGCCACGGGCACGGAGCAGGAGGCCCTCATCCTGGAGAACACCCTGATCAAGCGCTATCACCCGCGCTTCAACGTGCGGCTCCGCGACGACAAGAACTACCTATATGTGCGGGTGCCGCTGCCGCGGCTGGGGCCGGGTGGCGACCTGGATGCCACCGGACGGCAGGCGGCCTATCCCCGGCCCGAGCTGACCCGGCGGATCCGGACCGACGGCGCCCGCTACTTCGGCCCCTACACCGACGCAGGGGCGCTGAGACGGTCGCTGCGCGAGTTGCGGACCGTGGCCCCCTTCCGCGCCTGCTCCGATGCCGTCTTCCACCGAGGCCGCATCTGCCTCGACTTTCACCTGGGCATCTGCGCCGGACCCTGTGAGAACAGGATCTCCCCGGAGGGACACGCCCGGCTCCTCGACCAGGCCGCCGAGTTCCTGGCTGGGCGCACCGAGGAGGTGCGTCGCGAACTCCAGGCGACCATGCAGGACGCCAGCGCCGAGCTGGACTTCGAGCGCGCCGCCGCTCTGCGCGACCGCCTGCGAGCGATCGACCGCCTCACCGCCGAGCAGGCGCGCGTTCCCCGGGCGGGAGGGACGGTCGACGTCGTCGGACTGGCCCTGGGCAAGGGCGCCGGGATGGCCGCCGTTCTCCCGGTCCGCGAGGGCCGGGTGCAGGGGGCGGAGCGTCACCCCTTGCTGGGGCTCGGGGAGGTCGAGCCGCAGGAGGTCCTCTCCAGCTTCCTGGCGCAGCATTACGCCGCCGCCCCCACCGTTCCCTCCCGGGTGGTGATT
>JAJZGN010000019.1 GCA_021798435.1 bacterium
TCTGGTTTCGTGCGCCCTTCACCATGATTGACCCCGGACAGCTCCAGGGTCGGGTCCTCGAGTCGCTGCCCAACTCGCTCTACCGGGTTGAGCTGGCGGGCGGGGCCAAGGTGGTGGCGCACGCGGTCGGCCGGGCGCGTCTGGCGAGCGTCAGGCTTCTTCCGGGGGACCGGGTCGTGATCGAGGTGTCGGCCACCGATCCCGGACGGGGCAGGATCCTGGCGAGGGTGGTCTGAAGGCGATTTGAGGAGCTGGCAGTGAAGGTCCGGGCCTCGGTGAAGAGGATCTGCACCAAGTGCAAGGTGATCCGGCGTGCCGGCACGGTCAGGGTGATCTGCGAGAACCCCAAGCACAAGCAGCGGCAGGGGTAGGCACAGATGGCCAGGATCGCCGGAGTCGACCTCCCGCGGGACAAGCGGATCGAGATAGCCCTGACCTACGTGTACGGGATCGGGCCCACCACCAGCCAGCGGATGCTGCGCATCGCCCAGATCGACCCCGACATCAAGTCGGGGCAGCTCTCCGAGGCTCAGGTGAGCCGGCTCCGGGACGTGGTGGCCAAGGAGCTCCCGGGCAAGGTGGAGGGCGACCTGCGCCGGCAGGTGGCGCTCAATATCAAGCGCCTCATGGAGATCGGAACCTACAGAGGGCTCCGGCATCGGCGCGGGCTGCCGGTACGTGGGCAGCGCACCAGGACCAACGCGCGGGCCCGGCGGGGCCCACGCAAGACCGTGGGCGTGCGGCGGAAGAAGGGCAAGTAGCGGTTTCCCGGGGCTGCCCCCGGTGGATCCGAGTAGGAGACTGATTGGCGAAGAAGAAGAAGGTGGTCCGGACCCGACGGCGAGAGCGAAAGAACATCGCTGTGGGGCAGGCGCACGTACTCAGCACCTTCAACAACACCATCGTGACGCTGACCGACACCCAGGGCAACTCCATCGCCTCGGGCAGCGCGGGGTCGTCGGGGTTCAAGGGCTCGCGCAAGAGCACCCCGTTCGCCGCCGGCTTGACGGCCGAGGCCGCGGCCAAGCGGGCGATGGAGCACGGGCTGAAGTCGATCGAGGTGCTGGTGAAGGGCCCCGGCTCGGGCCGGGAGGCGGCCATCCGCTCCCTTCAGGCCGCCGGCCTGGAGATCACCGCCATCGTCGACGTCACCCCCATTCCCCATAACGGTTGCCGCCCGCCCAAGCGGCGGCGGGTCTGAGCGATGGCCAATCCCCACAACCCGGTCTGCCGGCTCTGCCGGCGCGAGGGCGTGAAACTCTTCCTGAAGGGAGAGAAGTGCGTGGGTGACCGCTGCACATTCACCAAGCGCAATGCCACCCCGCCCGGACAGCACGGGCTGGCCCGCCGGCGCCGGATTAGTGAGTACGGGATCCAGCTCCGGGCCAAGCAGCGCGGGCGGAGGGTCTACGGGGTGATGGAGACCCAGTTCCGCAACTACTTCGAGCGAGCTTCAGCCGGCAAGGGGGTCACCGGCACGACGCTCCTCCAGATGCTGGAGCAGCGGCTGGACAATGTGGTCTACCGGGCTGGCTTCGCCAGCTCCCGGGCCGAGGCGCGACAGTTGGTCAGCCACCGCCACTTCCAGGTGGACGGCAAGGTTGTCAACATCCCCTCCTACCAGGTCCGTCCCGGACAGGTGGTGCGGGTGCGCCCCGGGCACCAGGAGAAGGAGCCCGTGACCCGTTCAGTGGCTTTCCGGGCCAGCCAGGCGGTTCCCAGCTGGCTCAGCCTCTATCCGGAGGAACTCCGGGTCGATGTGGTTCGCCTTCCCGAGCGCGGGGAGATGGAGACCAGCATCGACGAACAGCTCATCGTCGAGTACTACTCCCGCTAACCCCGGGGCGGCGGCGCCCCCAGACGAAAGGAACTCACTGCTGATGCCAGAGACTGCGATCGAACCGACGGTCCGGGAAGTTTCCAGCGCTCGCGACTACGGGCGCTTCGAGATCGAACCCCTGGAGGCGGGGTACGGCACCACCCTCGGCAACTCGCTTCGGCGGGTGTTGCTGTCATCCCTGACGGGGGCCGCGGTGACCGCCGTGTCCATCGAGGGCGTCGCCCACGAGTTCTCCAGCATCAAGCACGTGAAGGAGGACGTGGGTGAGATTCTGCTCAACCTGAAGCAGCTGGCTCTCACCTGCCACAACCCTGATGGGGCCCACCTGACCCTGGACGTGCAGGGCCCCCGGCGGGTGACGGCGGCGGACATCACCCCCAACGCCGACGCGGAGATCGCCAATCCCGACCTATACCTCTGCACCCTTGATGGGCCCCAGTCCTCCCTGCGGATGGACCTCACCGTGGAGCTGGGACGGGGGTACTCACCGGCGGAGCGCAATAAGCGCGAGGGCCAGCCGATCGGGGTGATCTCCGTGGACGCCATCTTCACCCCGGTCAACAAGGCCAACTTCCTGGTGGAGCGGACCCGGGTGGGCCAGGACACCGACTGGGAGAAGCTCACCCTTGAGGTGTGGACCAACGGCACCATCACGCCGGTGGAGGGGGTCAGCCGGGCGGCCCAGTACTACAGCCGCCACCTGAGCCTGTTCACGACCTTCGGTGACAGCCTCAGCTCCGCCACTGAGGCGGTGGTGCGGGAGGCGGATCAGAAGAGCAAGCTCAGCGAGGTGCCGGTCGAGGAGTTGGAGCTCAGTGTGCGCGCCCTCAACTGCCTCAAGGCCAATGACATCACCAAGCTGGGCGACCTGCTGGCGATGCGCCTGGAGGAGCTCATGGCGCTGCGCAACTTCGGAACCAAGTCGCTCGACGAGATCAAGCAGAAGCTGGTGGCCAAGGGATTCGTTCCGGAGTCCGAGATCGACTCGGTCTTCCAGCCGGCGGAGCGCGGCTAGGGTGCGCCATCTCAAGGCCGGCAGGAAGCTGGGGCGCACCTCGGCCCACCGGCAAGCCTTGACCCGCAATCTGGCCACCGCGCTCTTCGAGAACGGGCGGATCGAGACCACTGAGGCCAAGGCCAAGGAGGTTCGACGGTGGGCCGAGAAGCTGGTCACCACGGCCAAGGTGGATGACGTGCACCACCGCCGCCAGGTGGCCCGGCAGATCTCCCGGGGGGAGGTGGCGGCCAAGCTCTTCGACCAGTACGCGGACCAGTTCCGAGACCGGCCCGGCGGCTACACCCGGATCGTGGCCAAGGGCCCGCGCCCTGGCGACGGGGCGCCGGTGGTGATCCTGGAGCTGGTGGATTGAGTCCCGAGCGCTTCACCTACGGCCTCAAGCTGGCCTACGATGGCTCCGCCTACCACGGCTGGCAGCGTCAGCCCGGGGTCCCCACGGTGGCGGGACGGCTGGAGGGAGCCCTGGCGAGGGCCACCGGCGAGGTCCTCACCGTGAGCGCGGCAGGCCGTACCGATGCTGGGGCTCACGCCTGGGGCCAGGTGGCCCGAGTCCAGCTGGATGTCCCCTGGGACCCCTCGGCTTTGAGGGCGGCCTGCAACCGGGCGCTGCCAGCGGATGTCCGGGTGATCGAGGTCGCGCCGATGAGTGACAGCTTCGACCCCCGGCGCGATGCCTGGCGTAGGACCTATCGCTACTTCGTACGCACCGCGGTCCGGCCCCAGCCGGTGGGCCGGATGTACTGGTGGGAGCAGCCCCACCCACTGGAGCTGGCCCCGATGCGCCAGGCCGCTCGGTGGCTGTTGGGGCGCCACGACTTCGCCGCCTTCGGCAGCAGCCCCGCCCCCGGTGGGTCGACCGTGCGAACCCTGGATCGCTCGGAGGTTGCGGAGACACCGGAAGGCCTACGCCTGGAGTTCCGGGGTGATGCTTTCCTGCGTGGGATGGTGCGCTCCCTGGCGGGTTGCCTGGTTGCGGTGGGGGCCGGTCGGTTGAAGGGAGCGGTGCTGAAACAGTGGTTGGAGAGGCCCCTCCCAGGAGCGGCGAGCCCCTGGGCCGCGCCTGCCCGGGGCCTGCACCTCTGGCAGGTGGAGTACCGTTGGCCTGTGCACAGCGGAGTCGCGGCATGAGCAGCATCGCCCAGTCGACCTTTAGCCCGTCCGGCGTCAGCTCCGGGAGCGAGCGCTGGTGGCTGGTGGACGCCGAGGGAGAGACGCTGGGAAGGCTGGCGGTCAACATCGCCCGGGTGCTGAGGGGCAAGCACCGGCCGGACTACACCCCCCACGCACTTGGAGCCGACCACGTCGTGGTGGTCAACGCCCGGGGGGTGAAGGTCACGGGGAAGAAGCGCACCGATAAGATCTACGACCGGTACACCGGCTACCCGGGAGGACGGCGGGAGAGGACGTACTCGGAGTTGGTGGACCGCGACGCCGCCGCGCCGCTGCGCCTAGCGGTGCGGGGCATGCTGCAGCACAACACCCTCGGGGAGCTGCAGGCCAAGAGGTTGAAGGTTTACGTCGGCAGCGACCATCCCCACCAGGCTCAGCGTCCGGTGGCGATCCGCTTCGGCGAGTGTGGGGAGGTTCTGCCACTTTGAGCGACGACCAGCGCGAGGGCTACGCCTACGGCACCGGTCGGCGCAAGACGGCGGTGGCCAGGGTCCGGGTTTACCCGGGCGACGGCACAACCGTGGTCAACGAGCGCGAGCCCCTTCGACATTTCGGGCGCCGGGAACTGGAGGAGATGGCTCTGCGTCCCCTGCGGGTCACGGGCCTCGCGGAGCGGGTTCGGGTAACCGTCAAGGTCGAGGGGGGCGGCGTCGCCGGCCAGGCCGGGGCGGTGTCCCATGGCCTGGCCCGGGCGCTGGTGGCGATGGACACCGAGCTTCGCCCGCAACTCAAGGCGGCCGGCCTTCTCACCCGCGACCCCCGGATGAAGGAGCGGAAGAAGCCCGGGCTCAAGCGCGCGCGCAAGGCCCCCCAGTACACCAAGCGCTGATCGCCGGCCGGCGGGCCAGGACCACCAGCCCGGTATCCGCCAGGGTCGTTCGCAGGGGGAGGAGACGATGGGGCTGAGCGGACACGACCTGCTCTCGGTGGGCGATCTCGGCTCCGCGGAGCTCGAAGCGCTCTTGGAGAGATCCGCGGAGCTCAAGAGGGGGGCGGATCCGGGAACTCCGCTGGCTCGACGTTCGGTAGCCCTCATTTTCCTCCGGCCCAGCAATCGCACCAGGGTTTCGTTCGAGGCTGCGATCGCGCGCCTGGGGGGACATCCGATCGCCCTCTTCGATCGGGAGATCGAGATGGGAAAGCGGGAGTCCGTGGGGGATGTGGGGCGAATCCTCGATCGTTTCGTCGATGGTCTGGTGGCCCGGATTCCCTCGGAGCGCGACCTTCGCGGGCTGGCCCGAGCGATGAAGTCCCCGGTGATCAACGCCATGACCGACCTGGGGCACCCCTGCCAGATCCTCGCTGACTGCCTCACCGTGCGCGAGCAGCTGGGACACCTGGCCGGCGCCCGGGTCACCTTTGTCGGCGACGGGAACAACGTCTGCAACTCCTGGATCGAGGCCGCCCAGGTGGCGGGCATCGACCTGCGGGTCGTGACCCCGTCCGGATACGAACCGGCTCCGAGGGTCCTGCAGGCCGCGGCTCAGCTGCCCGGAGCGGGCGGCGGCAGAGTCCTGGTAACCAATGACCTGGACCAGGGCTTGGCAGGTACGGAGGTCATCTACACTGACGTCTGGACCAGCATGGGCCAGGAGGAGCAGCACGAGGATCGGCGCCAGGACTTCGGGCCGTACCAGGTCAACGAGCGGGTCTTGGAGCGCGCTCCGGAAGGGACCAGGGTGATGCACTGCCTTCCTGCCCACCGGGGGGAGGAGATCACCGATGGGGTGATAGACGGCCCCCATTCGATAGTCTTCGAGCAGGCGGCGAACCGTTATTGGTTGCAGCTCGCCCTGCTGGCCGAGATCTTCGGCCCGACCGGGTCGGAGGGGTGAGCCCGGGGCGGGGGGGCGGATAGCTCGTGTTGGTCCTGTCCGGACTCAACCTCGGCGAGACCCTGCGGGTCATGCTGCAGACGGTGGGCTGGCAGGACGCCCTGGACATCGCCATCGTCACCTTCCTCATCTATCGGATCCTGGTCCTGATCCGCGGGACCCAGGCCATGCAGATCCTCGTCGGCCTCTTGCTGATCGGCGCCCTGGGGGCGCTGGCCTCCATCCTGGACCTGCCGGTCCTCAAGTTCATCTACACCAACGGCGGCCAGGTGATCCTGATCGGGGTGATCATCCTGTTCCAGCCCGAGCTGAGGCGTGCACTCGACCAGATGGGCCGCCTGGGGCGGCTGCGGCGAGGGCTGCTAACGCCCGACACCGGCGCCCTCCGACGGGAGGTGGACGAGGTGGTTCGAGCCGCGGTGCGGTTGGGGGAGACCGCCACCGGGGCGCTGATCGTGGTGCAGGGGGCGATCGGCCTCGGCGAGGTTGTGAGCACGGGAGTCCGGCTCGACGCCATCCTCAGCGCTGAGGCGCTGGTGACGGTGTTCACCTACAAGTCCCCTCTCCATGACGGCGCGGCGGTGATCAACCAGGGGCGGCTGGTCGCCGCCGGCTGCGTGCTGCCGCTGGCCGAACAGGATCTGCGGACCCGTGGGAGCGGCACCCGCCACCTGGCGGCGGTGGGGCTGAGCCGGGAGACGGACGCGGGGGTGGTTGTGGTCTCCGAGGAGACGGGCCGGATCAGCTGGGCCCTGGGGGGCCAGCTGGAGTCAGGACTGGCCGCCGAACAGCTGTCGACGCTGCTGGCCGCTTTCCTCGGGCTGCCGACATTCGAGGGCCACCGCCGGGCGATGCGCCTGCGCCGGGGCGGGCGACGCGAGGAGCCGTCCGTGGTGGGACGGAACTGATGGCATCGGGACTCGGGCGGCTCGTGGGCGGCAACTGGCGGCTCAAGACCGTGGCGCTGCTGGTGGCCTGTGGCATGTGGGTGGGCGTCGTGTACGCCCGCAACCCTCCGGCGTTCGCCAGCGTCCCGGTGCCGGTGCAGGTCCTCGGTCTTCCCTCGGGGCTCGTGGTCCTGCCCTCGTTCCCCGGGGCCCAGGGCATCGGAGACGTCACCGTCAAGGTGGCGGGGATACGCTCCAACGTCCGTTCCGCGCGAGTGGTCTCCGCGCTCAGCGCCTCGGTGGACCTCTCCTCGGTGAAGGGACCTGGGCGGTACCAGGTCCCCCTCAGTGTGGCCAACGGGGACCCCAGCCTGATCGAACTCTGGTCCCACCCCGCCAAGGTCCCGGTGACCGTGGACAGGATGGTCACGGCTGACCTGCCGGTCCACGTCCTGGTGGCGGCGGGCCAGCTCCCGCCCGCCGGGTACTCCTGGGCGAGCTCCAAGACCACGGCAAGTCCGGCCACGGTGTCGGTGCGCGCCCCGAGCTCCATCATCACGAAGCTGGATGCGGTGGCCACCATCTCGCTGGCCAACGCCAAGAGTTCGGTAGCGCAGAGCGCCACCGTCGAGATGCTTCACGAAGGCGATCTCAAGGGGTACGTCAGCTTCACCCCCCAGGTGGTCACCGTCAACGCGGTGATCTCCTCCCAGACCTCCGACCGCCCCGTCGTGGTCTACCTGGTGACGTCAGGGCAGCCAGCCTCCGGATACGAGGTCGTGGGGATTCAGTCCACCCCCCTCACGGTGATCGTGACCGGCCCCTCTGGGACCATCACCGGCCTCACCGCCATTGACACCGAGACGGTCAACCTGAGCGGGCTCACCAAGACCACCACCTTCCAGATCCCGCTGGTGCTGCCAGCGGGGGTCACCTCCTCGTCGACCACCGTGACCGTGGTCGTGGATGTGGCGCCGATCGTGGCACCGACGCCCACGCCCTCGCCCTCGGCCACCCCCTAGGTTTATTCTCAGTAACCTCTGAGGCGCAATTTTCGTTAACTCCCGGGTACAGGCTCTAGGGGAGGCGGATCCAATGTGCGGCATAATCGGCTACCTCGGACCGCGCCCGGCGGCCCCGGTCCTCCTGGACAGCCTGCGCCGGCTGGAGTACCGGGGCTATGACTCCGCCGGGGTGGTGGTTCTGGGGTCGGGGGGGGTGCCGGTGGCGGTCAAGGCCGCTGGCAAGGTCCAGGCGCTCCTCGACCGCATCGATGGAGAGGAAATCGCCGGCAAGGTGGGCATGGGCCACACCAGGTGGGCCACCCACGGGGGACCGACCTTCGAAAATGCCCATCCCCAGGCCGACTGCGGCCAGCGGTTCTTCGTCATCCACAACGGCATAATCGAGAACTTCTCCGAGTTGCGCCAGGAGCTGGCGGACCACGGGCATGTCTTCCGCTCCGAGACCGACACCGAGGTGCTGCCCCACCTGATCGAGAGTTACTACGAGGGGGATCTGGTGGCGGCCACCCGGCGCGCCCTGCGCCGGTTGCGCGGGGCCTATGCGGTGGTGGTCCTGAGCTCCACCGACCCCGACACTCTCATCGGGGCCCGCCTCAACGCGCCACTGGTGGTGGGGGTCGGGGCGGATGAATGGTTCCTCAGCTCCGACCTGACCGCCATCATCCCCTACACCAAGCAGGCGCTGGTGTTGGGGGAGGGGGACATGGTTGTGCTGAGCCCGGTTGGGCCGGTGGTCACCTCCATCGCGGACGGCAGTGAGACCGCTCCCCGAGTGGTGCGGGTGGAGTGGGACGTACTCCAGGCCGAGCGTGGCGGGTACCCCAATTTCATGTCCAAGGAGATGCACGAACAGCCGGCGGCCCTGGAGAACGCCCTCAGAGGGCGGCTGTTGGCGGACGGGCGGGTTGAATTCTCCGACTGGGACGTCGGAGACGAGGCCCTGCGGGCTTT
Source organism: bacterium (assembly GCA_021798435.1). Classification (GTDB taxonomy): domain Bacteria; phylum Chloroflexota; class Dormibacteria; order Aeolococcales; family Bog-877; genus JAJYXT01. The sequence goes on from JAJZGN010000019.1 coordinate 8,727, forward strand.
CGGCCGGGTGCAGATCGTCGCGGCCGGCTCCGCCTTCTACGCGGGCCTGCTGGCCAAGCACGCCATCGAGGAGCTGGCCGGCCTCCCCACCGCCGTCGAGGTGGCCTCGGAGTGGAGGTACCGGCCGCAGGCCGTGGACCGGCACACGCTGACCATCGCCATCTCCCAGTCCGGGGAGACCGCCGACACCCTGGCGGCGGCGCGCCGGGCCAAGGAGCAGGGAAGCTACCTGCTGGCTGTGAGCAACGTCCTCGGCAGCACCCTGGCGCTGGAGGCCGACGCCATGGTCAACCTCCACGCCGGGCCTGAGATCTGTGTAGTGGCGACCAAGACCTTCTTGAACCAGGTGGCGGTCTCGCTGCTGCTGGCGATGCGGCTCGGCAGCGCCCGGGGCTCGCTGGGGCCCGGGGACCGGAGCCGGCTCGCCTCGGGCCTCCGCTCCCTGACAGCGGCCCAGCAGCGTGTTCTGAGCGAGGAGGGGCGGATCGCCCCCCTGGGGGCATGGCTGGCGGAGCACCGGAGCGTGCTCTACATGGGAAGGGGGTACGGCTACCCGGTGGCGCTGGAGGCGGCGCTCAAACTCAAGGAGGTCTCCTACCTGCACGCCGAGGCCTACCCGGCGGGTGAGCTCAAGCATGGGCCAATAGCGCTTCTCAACCCATCCCTCCCGGTCGTAGCCTTCGCCACTGACAGCCCGACCAGGGAGAAGGTGCGCAGCAACGTGCAGGAGGTCCGGGCCCGCCAGAGTCCGGTGCTGGCGGTGGTGAGCGATGGCGACCGCAGTCTGGACCACCTCGCGGACCACGTGGTCGAGGTCCCCCGGGTGCCTGAGATAGTCTCTCCCATGGTGGACATCCTGGTGGGGCAGCAGCTTGCCTACCACGCCGCCGTGAGCCGCGGGCTGGACGTGGACCGGCCGCGCAACCTGGCCAAGTCCGTAACTGTGGAGTGACCCCGCCAGCGGGCCGAGGTCCGACGGTGGTCACCGGTGTGGACGTCGCCGAGGTGGCCCGCATCGCCCGGCTCCTGGAGAGGCGCCCCCGCTTCGCCGAGAAGCTGTTCAGCCGCGAGGAGGTTGAGTACTGCGGGGGGCGCCCGGAGCGGCTGGCAGTCCGCTGGGCGGCCAAGGAGGCGGTGCGCAAGGTCCACGGCAGCCTCGGCCTGCCACTGCCTCTCTATCCCCAGATCTCGGTTCGGCATCGCCCCGGGGGGGCGCCCGAGGCGCTGGTGCTCGGGCACCCCGTTCCGGGGCTGGAGATCTCCCTCACCCACGACGCCGGCGTCGCGGTCGCGGTGGCCGTGATGACGGCGAGTCTCGTCCCTCTCCGCGTCCCGGAGGAGGTGGCTCTGCCGGCGCGGCCGCCAGCGGGGCACAAGGGCAGCTTCGGGACGGTTCTTGTGGTGGCCGGAAGCCCTGAGTTTCCCGGGGCGGCGGAGCTGGCCTGCCGGGGCGCACTCCGGGGTGGGGCGGGGAAGGTCAGGTGCGTGGTACCGATGGATCAGCCGGTGGCGGGGTTCCCCCCGGAGGTAATCCGTGTGCCCCTCCCATTGGACTCCGGGCACTACTCCGCGCCTCGCCTCGCCACGCGGCTGGCCGAGGCCGAGGGGGAGGTGGTGGTGGCTGGCCCCGGCCTCGGGGGATCCGAGGGAGTGGAGGAGCTTGTCGCCACCGTGTTCCGCTCCGCCCGGGGCGGGCTGGTGGTGGACGCCGACGCCATCAACGCGGTGAGCCAGGCCCCCGACCTGCGCTCACTGCTGCCGCCGGGAGCGGTGCTCACCCCTCACCCTCTGGAGGCCGCCCGCCTTCTGGGGACGACCGCGGTGGCCGTCCAGGCGGACCGCGAGGCGGCGGCCCGCAACCTGGCCGCCGGGCTCTCGGCCGTGGTGGTGTTGAAGGGCGCCGGGAGCCTCGTGGCCGAGCCTTCGGGAGGGCTTTGGGCCGACGCCCACGCCACCTCCGCCCTGGCCATCGGGGGTGCCGGGGACGTGCTGGCGGGCTTGATCGGGGCCCTGATGGCCCAGGGGCAGGGGCCCGCAGAGGCCGCCCGGGCCGGGGTCTTCCTGCACGCCGCGGCCGGGACCCGGCTGGCCGAGCTGCGCGGCCGCGCCGGGCTGCTGGCCTCTGAGGTCGCGGACCAGTTGGTGGAGACCCAGGAGGCGGCCCGGCTCTGGCTGGAGGGAAGGGCCCACCGCTGATGCTGGAGCTGGACGAGCTCCTGGAGGCGCTCTCGAGCGTCGGACCCGTGGTGCTGTCCCGGGGGCAGGGGGCGTTCTCCGCTATCGGACACGACAGCCGGAACCTGAAGGGTGGGGAGCTGTTCGCTGGCCTCAGGAGTGCCACCGGAGATGGCCACGCCCATGTGGGGGATGCGCTCCGTCGCGGCGCCCGCGGCCTCCTCGTGGACCGGCCCTGGGAGGAGCTCGGGTTGCCGCCCATTCCTGCGCTGACCGTGGTCCTGGTTCCCGATGTCCGGGAGGCGCTTGAGGCCTTCGGCCAATGGCGGCTGCGCGCCCTCCGGACGGTGGTGGTGGTGGGCAGCCTCGGAAAGAGCACCGCGCAGGCATGCCTGGTGGCGGCGTGGGGGAGGGCGTCCGGGGTACCGGTGACGGCCAACGGGGATCGCAATGACTCGCTGGGGATCCCTCTGGCCCTCTCCGAGACCTGGGGCACGCATGCCGGCCCCGCGGTGATGGAGGTGGTGGCGGATGGATCGCTGGAGGAGCGGCGACTGGCGCGGATGGTGAAGCCGGAGGTGGTCTGCCTCACCTCGCTCGAGGATGCCAAGAGCCTGTACTGGAGCTCGGCGCAAGCGCTGGCGGAGCAGGTGGCGCGGATGTGGTCCCCGGGGGCGAGGCTGGTAGCTCCCGCCGCTTCGGCCGCGCTCCTCGGCGGTTGGGACCCTGACGTGGTGTACTTCGGGCCGCTGGGCAGCGGTGCTGACGTCGAGGTAGGCGCGGAGGAGGGAGGGGCGGCCTGGCCCGACCGTTGGGCCTGCCGAGTGCGGGCTCGGGGGCGGTCGTGGTGGGTGCTGACGGCCCTCCATCCCCGCCTGGCGGAGGTGGGATTCGGGGCCACCGCGGGGTGCCTGCTCGCCCTCGGAGAGGACCTCGGCCGAGGCGTGGAGAGTCTGACCGAGGTGTCTCCACTCGCGGGCCGGCTCCGGCTCCTGCCCGCCCAAGGTTCCGGGCGGCTGCTGGACGACACCTTCGACATGAGCCCTGGATCACTCGAGCTGGCCGGTTCGGCGCTCAACGTCCTGGCACCGCCTCGCCTGGCGCTGGTAGGCGGGGGCCGGGAGGCAGGAGATCTGCCCCGGTGGCCATTCGCCGAGGTGGTCCGGGTGCTCCCGTCTGGGGCGCGGGACGGCGAGGGCGGGGTCGGCCTTGGGAGTGCCGAGGCCCGCGCCCTCCAGGTCCTCCAGGAAGGCGGGAGCGTGCTGCTCAAGGGCCCCTCCGCGTCCAGGATGGAGCGGCTGCTGGCAGCCCTGGCGCCTCCGGGCACCCCGGTGGTGCGCCCCGAGCCGGGTCGTGCGCTTCTGCGGTTCCGGTCACCGCGGCGGCCGACCTGGGTGGAGGTGGACCTGGCTGCTGTGGCCGAGAATGTCCGGGAGGTGGTCTCACAGCTCGCAGCCGTGAGGCTGATGGCGGTGGTCAAGGCCGACGCCTATGGCCACGGAGCGGTTCAGGTGGCCCGTTCAGCTCTGGATGCCGGGGCGGCCTGGGTGGCCACGGCGACCCTTGCCGAAGGGGCGGACCTGCGGGATTCCGGCATCACCTCCCCCTGCCTGGTGCTGGGGTACACCCCTCCGGACCAGGTCGAGCTCGCGGTGCGGATGGGACTTGTGGTCACCGCGTTCGATCGCGAGGTGCTGGAGGCCCTCGCTGCGGCTGGAGCCAGGGTCGGAAGACGCGCGGTCGCCCATCTGAAGGTCGACACCGGGATGAGCCGGCTCGGGGTCCCCCCGGAGGGAGTGCGCCAGCTGATGGATTTCGCCGCCGGCGCGGTGGACCTCGAGGGGATCTACACCCACCTGAGAAAGGGGGAGGATGCGGACGCGTCAGAGGTCCAGCTGAAGCTGTTCCGCAGGGCTCTGGATTCGATTGGTGGTCAACCGTTCCGGCTCCGCCATGTCGCGAGCTCGTCCGGATGGGTCACCCGGCCGGATGCCCGCTACGACATGGTGCGGCTGGGGGGTGAACTCCTTGGGCTCCGGACCGCCGACGGGCGCCGCCGGCGGCCGGCACTGGCCTTCAAGACCACCGTGGCCCAGGTGCGCTGGGTCGAGGAGGGAGAGTATGTGGGCTACGGGGACCGCTTCCGCGCCCAGCGGCGTACGCGGATCGCGACCATCCCGGTGGGGTATGGCGACGGATTCCGGAGAGGTCCCGCCACCTGGGGGTCAGTCCTGATCCGCGGCCAGGAGCACCTCCTGGCCGGCGACGTGTGCATGGACATGGCCATGGTGGACGTGACCTGTGACCCGCAGGTGGCTCGCGGCGATGAGGTGGTCCTGATCGGGAGGCAGCAAGGCGCGGAGCTGACCGTCGAGCAGGTCGCCGATCGGCTACAGGTCCTCAATTACGAGTTGGTGACCCAGATCCTCCCCAGGGTGCCCCGGGAGGCGCGCTGGGGAGATTGATCTCAGCTCCACCTAGAATGGGGAGGTGGCCCTGGGCGATCTGGACGGGAACACGGCGCTGGGAGCGGAGCAGCTGCGCACCCGGCTGCGAGCCTCCCGGCTCTACCTGGTCACCGACGACCTCAGCCCCCTCGCGGAGGTACCGAACTTGGTCGAGGCGGCAGTGGCCGGCGGGGCCGACCTGGTCCAGCTTCGTCGCAAACGCGAACCCTGGCCGGAGCTGGTAGAGCTGGCCCGGTCCTTGCAGGGGACGTGCCGGCGTGGTGGGGCGATCTTCCTGGTGAATGACCACGTCGACCTGGCCCTGGCGGCGGGTGCGGATGGGATGCATCTGGGGCAGGGCGACACCGCTGTGGAGGAGGCCAGGGGGCGCCTTGGACCACGGCCCTTGATCGGCCTCTCCACCCACACTCCCGAGCAGTCCCTGAAGGCGCAGCAGCTGCCCCTGGACTACATCGCCGCCGGGCCGGTGCGGGCGACACCGACCAAGCCCGAGGGCATAGCGGTGGGGCTCCAGCAGGTCAGCGCCGCCGCGCGTGTCTCCCGGGTCCCGGTGGTTGCCATCGGGGGACTCGACGAGGGAGTGTCGGCGATCGAGGCCGGAGCCGACATGGTCGCGGTGGTGCGTGCGGTCTGCGCTGCTCCCGACCCTCTCCTGGCCGCCACCAGGCTGCGCGCGGAGGCGGCGGGCGCCACCCCCTGGCGCTGGATCAGTTTGAATGGGGAGCCCCGCAAGTCTCCGCCGGGCGAGGCCCTGCTTGAACTCCTGGCCCGCTTGGGGGTGGAGCCGTCCGGGGTCGCAGTGGAGGTCGATGGGGCTATCGTCCCCCGGGAGCGCCTGGCAACCATGGTGGTTCCCAAGGGGGCGGTTATCGAGGTGGTTCACTTCGTGGGGGGGGGTTGAGGTGGAAGAAGAGGACCGGCTGCACCTGGGTTCTGCCGAGCTGCGCTCGCGCCTCATCCACGGGACCGGGAAGTTCCCGTCGGCGGAGGTATTGGCCCAGTCGATCGCCGCCTCCAGGGCGGAGATGATCACCCTCGCCGTCCGCCGCCTCCACCTCGACGGTGACCGGAGGTCGGAACTGGAGGGGCTGGACCTCGCGCGCTATCACCTCCTTCCCAACACCGCAGGCGCCCGCTCCGCGGAGGAGGCGATCCGGCTCGCCCATCTGGCCCGAGCGGCGGGGCTCTCAGACTTCATCAAGGTCGAGGTGGTGGGGCACGAAGCCACCCTCTTGCCCGACCCGCTGGCCACCTTCGAGGCCACCTCCAGGCTGGTGGCTGAGGGCTACACGGTTCTTCCCTACACCAGTGACGATGTGGCGCTCTCGTTGCGCCTGGCCGAGGCGGGGGCGGCCGCGGTGATGCCCGGGGCGGCGCCCATAGGCTCCACCCTGGGAGTGCTGAACCCCCACAACATCCGTCTCATCATCCAGGAGTGCCCGGTGCCGGTGATCGTGGACGCGGGCCTCGGCGCTCCCTCCGACGCGCTCCGGGTCATGGAGTGGGGCGCGGCTGGGGTTCTGGTCAACACCGGGATCGCCCGGGCCCAGAATCCCGTAGAGATGGCGAGGGCCTTCGCTGCTGCAGTGGAGACTGGGCGCTTGGCGCACAGGTCCGGCCTGGCCGGGGAGACGAGCCAGGGGCGCCAAGGCTTCGGGGCGAGCTCTCCCCCGGCTGGACTGCCGCTTGGCTGAACGGCGTAGGTCCCGCCCCCGGCCAGGCCAGCGAGGCTGGGCGCCGCGCGGGGGCCGCCGGCTCAGCGCCCTGGGGGAGACAGGTCTGCTGGCCGAGCTTGTGGGTCTCGCCGCCGGAGACGGGAGGCTGGCGATTGGGCCCGGCGATGACGCCGCGGTCTGGGAGCTGGATGGACGGGCGCTGGCCATCACCACGGACTCGCTGGTGGAGAGGGTTGACTTTCGCCGCGCCTTCCAGACACCCTGGGAGGTGGGGCTCAAGGCCTGGGGTGCTGCTGTCTCGGATCTGGCGGCGATGGGCTTTGAGGCCGAGCTCGGGGTGGCGTGCCTGATGTGTTCTCCCGACACCTTCGAGGGGACCGTTCTTGACATTCAGGAAGGGATGCTGGAGGGGGCACGCCGGGACGGGGCGGTGCTGGCGGGGGGTGATGTCAGCTCCACGGACGGCCCGCTGACCATCGCGGTCACAGTTCTGGGAAGTGGGCCCTCGGGGCAGGGAGTGCGCTTGGGGGGCGCCGTGCCCGGCGACGCGGTGGCTGTGACCGGGCGGCTGGGCGGAGCCGCGGCCGCCCTC
>JAJZGN010000209.1 GCA_021798435.1 bacterium
GACCATCTTGGACTCGATGGGCGTCTCGTCCGTGAGCCCCAGATGGGCCATGAGCCCCTGCATCCGCTCCCCGCCGAACACCCTCATCAGGTCGTCCTCAAAGGAGAGGAAGAAGCGGGTCTCGCCGGCATCACCCTGGCGCCCGGCACGACCGCGGAGCTGGTTGTCGATCCGGCGAGACTCGTGGCGCTCGGTGCCGATGATGTAGAGGCCACCCAGCTCCGCCACACCCTCACCCAGGACGATGTCGGTGCCTCGGCCGGCCATGTTGGTGGCAATCGTGACCGCGCCCCTCTGGCCGGCCCCGGCTACGATCTCGGCCTCCCGCTCGTGGAGCTTGGCGTTCAGGACCTGGTGGGGAATCCCCAGCTTGTCCAGCAGCCGAGACAGCCGCTCACTCTTCTCGATGCTGACCGTTCCCACCAAGACCGGCTGTCCGGTCTCATGGCGCTCCTCGATCTCCTGGGCGATGGCCTTGAACTTGGCCTCCTCGCTGCGGTAGATGAGGTCTGGCTGGTCGATCCGGACCATGGGACGGTTGGTGGGTATCGGCACCACCTCCAGCTTGTAGATCTTGTGGAACTCCTCCGCCTCGGTGAGGGCGGTGCCGGTCATCCCGGCCAGGGCCTCGAAAGTCCGGAAGTAGTTCTGGAAGGTCACGGTCGCCAGGGTCCGTTGCTCCTGCTGGACCCTCATCCCCTCCTTGGCCTCGATCGCCTGGTGGAGCCCATCCGACCACCGCCGGCCGGGCATGGTCCGGCCGGTGAACTCGTCCACGATCACAACCTCGCCATCCCGCACGATGTAGTCCCGGTCCTTGAGGTAGAGGGCATGGGCCTTGATGGCCTGGTTGATCTGGTGGGCCTCCTCCACGTGCTCGATGGCGTAGATGTCGGAGATCCCGGTCATCCGCTCGATCTTGTCGACCCCCGCCTCGGTGAGGCTGCCGGACTTGGTCTTCTCGTCGATGGTGTAGTCGACTTCGGGATTTAGCCGTCGGATCAGGGAGGCGTACTGGTAGTACTTCTCGGTGGACTCCTCCCCCAGGCCGGAGATGATGAGCGGGGTGCGCGCCTCATCGATGAGTATCGAGTCCACCTCGTCGACAATGGCGTAGTAGCGGTCGCGCTGCACCTTCTGGTCCAAGCTGCGGGCCAGGTTGTCGCGCAGGTAGTCGAACCCCAGCTCATTGTTGGTGGCGTAGACCACGTTGGCGGCGTACGCCTCCTGCCGGCTCACCGGGCGGAGGTGGCGCAGCCGCTCGTCCTGGTGAGCCTCGTCGGTGAACTCGGGGTCGTACAAGAACGACTGCTCGGGGATGATCGCCCCGACCGACAGCCCCAGAAGATGAAACATGGGGGCGTTCCAGCCCGCGTCCCGTCGGGCCAGGAAGTCGTTCACCGTCACTAGGTAGCACCCCCTTCCGGTGAGGGAGTTCAGGTACAGCGGAAGGGCGGCCACCAGGGTCTTGCCCTCTCCGGTCTTCATCTCGGCGATCTTGCCCTCGTGGAGCACCATGCCGCCGACCAGCTGGACATCGAACGGTCGCATCCCCAACGCCCGTTCAGCCGCCTCCCGGGCCAGCGCGAAGGCCTCGGGCAGGAGGTCGTCCAAGGTCTCCCCCTTCTCCAGCCTCTCCCTGAACTCCTCGGTGCGCTCGGAGAAGGCCAGCGTCGGGAGCTCCTTCAGCTCCTGCCCCAGGAGCCCGATACGCTCGGTGGTGGCCATGTGGTGGCGCACCTCCCTCCTGGTGGGGTCGTAGATCCTGGCGAAGACACTCATCTGAGGCGATTATCCCCTGACTGAGCGTTCCACCCCTGAGGAAGGCCCCAGACCCCATCGTTGGACTGGTCGACCGACCGTGACAAGCCGGCCACCGGGGTTGCCCTTGACCGCTCATGCCTCTAGCCTCTGGGCGATGGCCACAAGAAGGCGTCGCGGCGTACTTGCCGCCTGGGTGTTGGCGATGGGCCTCGGGAGCCTCGCTTTCGAGCTCTTTGTCCTCCGAGCCAGGATGGGCCCGCACGACCTGCTCATATTCCTGCTTGCGGCCCAGAGACTGGCTCAGGGACACGCGCTCTACGGCCTGGGCTTCGTAAGTCCGCCGGAATGGGCGGTGGTGCTGCTGCCCGTCTCCCTGCTGCCGTTCTGGGTCGCAGCGACCGTAGTGATCAGCACCTCAGCCGCAGCCCTCGTGTGGGCGAGCTGGCGGGCCGCGAGGTGGTTCGGTTTACCTCCACTGCCCACCGCCGCGGCCACCCTGGTTTGCCCTATGGGATGGTGGGGCCTAATGCTGGGCCAGCCTGACGCCGTGCTCACCGCGGCTCTCCTCGAGCTCACCGTCGCTCTGGGAAACCGTCGCTGGGGGCTCTCGGGACTCATCACCCCGTGGCTGCTGCTGAAACCCGACGTAACCTGGCCGGTGGCCATCTTCGTCCCGGTCGCCCTCTTGGGTGATCGATCGGCCCGCCGCCCCTACTTCGGGGCCGCGCTGCCGAGCTCTGCCGTCTTCCTCCTGCTGGGGGGTTGGTGGATCCCGGCGTGGATAGCCGGATTGACCCGGTTCGGGCAGCACTCGCACTTCCAGCCGGTGCTTTCCGGCCTGCCTGATCTGGTCGGAGGCGAGCTTAGTGCCGCCACCCCCCATCAGATCCTCACATCCCCCCTCGGCCTGGCGGCCACAGTGGCGGGCCTGGTGGCCATGGCACTCGTCGCCGCGATGGCCGGCCACCAGTTGCCAACCCCGGAGCGCGCTCTGTGGATGGCGGCCCTGCCGCTGGCAATCTGGGTCGCCACTTCACCTTACGTCCACGACTACGACATGCTGTTCCTCCTACCCCTCTGCCTGCTCCTGGTCGCCAGAGGGCCTGGGTGGTCCATCTCGGCAGTAGGGGTGGCGGCACTGCCCCTGGTGGTGTTTCCGACCATGGGGGCTCTCGCGGCCATCCCCAGCGCCGCCGTGGCCGCAGCTGGCCTAGCAGCCCTGAGCGTCGAGAGGCCGAGATCGTCGGACAACGTCCTCGCCACGACCGTGGAGGTGGGGACCTCGTGACGGCTGGCGCGGCCCGCAGCGCAAGGAGTGTTCCTAGGGCGGGCCGGTCTCCCCGGCGTACTGGGGACCCGTGCCCGCACCTCCAAGCTCCAGCCAGCAGGTCCTGGAGCCCTCCACCAAGAGGACCAGCCCGGCGAGGGGTGTGAGCGAAACTAGGAGCAGGTGGAACGGCGCGACGCCGGGCAGCAACGCCAGCGAGAGAAGCGCCAGGGCCGCGCCGAAGCCGGTGAGCCTGGGGTCGGTGCGGTGGCGCCAGAGCCAAGCCGCGGTCACCAAAAGGACCATCAGCGCCACCCCCCAGGGAACCACCCCAGATGGCCAGACCAAGAGCAGCAAGGTAACCACGGCCAGGGAGAGCCAGAGCCCGAGGCCATGCACCCGGTGGGCGTCCCTGCCCACGGTCAGCATGAGAAGAAAAACCAGCAGGAGATCATCGTTGGTGTGGGCGTACGGCGTCACCACCAGCCAGACGCCCATCCCCAGGGCGACCGCCCAGGTGACTCTGCCCACCACGGTGACCCGGCTCCAGTCGGGCGAGGTGAGCATCCAGACCGCCAGCCC
>JAJZGN010000020.1 GCA_021798435.1 bacterium
TAAGATCGCCAGGTGAGCGAGCCGGTCGAGGAGCAAGGCGCCGCGGCGACCGAGGGCGCTCGAACCAACTACGACCGGACTCCCCCTCCCGCTCTTCTGGAGTTCATGACTCAGGGGTGGGAGCCCGTGCCGGGGGAGGCGGTGAGCCCCATCAGCGGGCTGGATCTGTACCAGGAGCGCCGCCGGCGGGTGGCGGAGATGTTCCCCGGCCAGCTGCTGGTCGTCCCCAGTGGGGTCGGTCGGGTCCGCTCCAACGACACCGAGTATCGCTTCCGCCCCGGAACCGACTACCTGTACCTGGTCGGGGATGGCGAGCCGGATGAGGTCCTGGTCCTGGAGCCTCAGGAGGGGGGTGGCCACCTGGCCCGGCTGTACTGCGAGCCGGAGGCTGACTTCACCCGATCGGACTTCTTCACCGATCGGGCCAAGGGTGTCTTCTGGGTCGGGCCCCGTCGCGGACTGAGGGCCACCGCCTCGCGGTTCGGCCTCGAGGCCCGCCCGCTCGCCGCGCTGCCCCGGGTGCTCGGAGCCCACGACCGCGGGGCGGTGCTGCGGGGGCTGGACCCCGCCGTCGACCGGCTGGCGGCGGACATAGCGGGGCCGGACGAGGAGTTCCGGGCCCGCCTCTCTGAGATGCGGCTTCTCAAGGACCAGCTGGAGGTCGACCTCCTGCAAGAGGCCGTGGACCTCACCGTGGCGGCCTTCCGTGATGTGGTCCGGGAGCTGCCCGCGAGCCGGTCCGAGAGGGATGTGGAAGCGGTCTTCTTCCGCCGGGCCCGTACCGGTGGCTATGACACCGGGTACCCCACCATCGCTGCCGCCGGGGCGCACGCCACCATCCTGCACTGGAGCCACAACACCGGGGAGCTGCGCCCGGGCGAGCTCCTACTCCTGGACGCCGGGGTGGAGACGCAACGGTTCTACACAGCTGACGTAACTCGCACCCTGCCCATCAACGGTCGCTTCAGCAGAGAACAGCGCCGGGTGTACGAGCTGGTCTGGGCCGCCCAGCAGGCCGGCCTTGCCGAGGTGCGGCCGGGGAACGAATTCCAGGCACCCAACCGGGCGGCGCAGCGGGTCCTGGCCCGGGGCCTGGAGGATCTCGGGATCCTCCCGGTGAGCGCGGAGCAGGCGCTGGCCCCGGACAGCCAGCTGCACCAGCGATACACCCTCCACGGGGTCAGCCACATGCTCGGACTGGATGTCCACGACTGCGCCCACGCCGCCCAGGAGCTCTATCCCAAGGGCCAGCTGGCAGAGGGGATGGTGCTCACGGTCGAGCCCGGGCTCTACTTCCAGCCTCACGATGGCACGGTCCCGGCCGAGCTGCGCGGAATCGGGGTCAGGATCGAGGACGACGTGGTGGTGACCGCCGACGGCTGCCGGGTGCTGAGCGCCGGGCTCCCCTCCCGGGCCGACGAGGTGGAGGCGTGGATGGCCGGGGTCTGGGGCGAGGGGCACAACCAGGTCCCCGGGGTCGCCCCCGGTGTCGCCCATGGATAACTCCTCCTGAATCCACCGACGGGGTGTTGAGGGGGGTGCGCGGGGGCCGGTGAGGCGTCGCTGACAGGTGGGGGTTGACCGGGCCATCACCACCGGGTCAGGACTGGGCGGGGTGGGAAGCGTGGCCCTGGAATCGCCTCGACTCAGGCTCAGCAGGGGAATCTGGGCACGCTGAGGCCGGTCGCCAGTTGACGGGAACCATGCGGGAGCGGGCGGTCAGTTGGCGGCGCGGACCTGGCGGAGGGCGGTGGGGAACAGCCCCTGCCAGGTCCAGCCCTGGGGGAGGGCCAGGGTGTCATGGGGGGCGGAGCGGGTGCGCGGTCCAGGCGAAGAGAACAAAGAGCGCCGCAGCCGACCGGAGGTGGTACGGGCTGGCAGCTGCTCGTCCATCCCGCAGGTACCTGAACTCGACTAGTACGGGATCGGCACCCACGCCTTTTCGGGAATGGCCGCGATCGTCCGTTGGATCGCCTTGTCCACGCGGGCGGTGATCGAGAAACGCACTCCGGCCCGGCGGCAGGCGGTGAGCACCGCCCTGGGGTAGAAGCCGCAAGGCGCCCGCAGGGTGAGCTGGCCACTCGCCACAGCGGCTCGAACCCGGGAGAAGGTCTCGGCCAGGAGACCGGTGGCTCCCTGGCGGTGAGGGCAGATCCACCCCGCAGCCGGGAGTGGAGCGCCTGGCCGGTGTCGGCTGTGGGGGCCAGCAGCGGATGGTAGCCCCGCACCTTGGTGGAGCCGAACCCCACTCCCAGCTTCAACGGCCGATAGACCTCGCAGATCGCGGAGCCCATGTCGATGGTCAGCGGCCTGTCCCCAGGACCCCGATCATCTGCCCAGGTTCCGCGCAGCACCTCCCGACCGGCCGCGTCCAACTGCCGGACATGGCCCACCGTGAAGCTCCGGAGGAAGGTGCCCAGGGTCGGAGGCGTCAGCACCCTTCTCGCGGGGGTTCACTCCTCGCGGGTGCGCGCAATACCATTGCCCGGTGACGCACTACCTCGTCCGCCTCGGGCACGGACCCGCCTGGGACCAAAGCCGGCCCCGTCGCCTTCAGCAGGGATTCGACGAGCACGCCGCCTTCCTGGATGCGCTCGTCGCCCAGGGCACGATCCTGATCGGCGGCCCAATCGGCGACGACGTGGACGCCGGCGACGCCCTTCTGGTGGTGGCCTCGGAGGACGAGGCCGGGGTGCTCAGCGCTCTGGCCGGCGACCCCTGGCTCGGGACGGTCCTCACCATCACGAGCGTCCAGCGGTGGGCGCTCTGGCTCGGGTCAACCGACTCGGGATAGGGCCCTACTGCGCCGCGTGCCCTCGTGGCTGGCCGCCGGCCTTCGGCGCCTCTCGCTGACTGCTTCGCGCGGAAGTGAGCGCTCCGGCAAATCCCACCCGGAACCGCAGCTCCACTCATCCATCGGACCGGACCGGCCCTCGGACCGACGCCGCGACCGACCATCCCCGCTGCGAGCGGAAATCTTGGGCGGCCGGCCGACTGATCGGCGGGCCCGGAAAATCCGCGAGAGGCGGCGCCGCCACGGCGTCCAATCCCAGAGCTGCAGATGACGACCACCCGCGGATGGTGGAAGTGAGCCGATTAGCATCCCCAGAAGCGGACCGGCTCGCCGGCCAGCGCCCGATCAGCGGCGAAGACTCCTCCCCCCTGCTGGATCTCCTGCTCCAGCCGGTTTCCAGCAAGGCATCGAATTCAAGTCCACCGCTCCTGGCTGAGCGCCACGGGCGCCGGTGCGCCCGGCCGAGCCGCCTTGGCCGCACCCCGAGGCGGCACCTCCCATTGACCGACGCTCCCGAAGGCGCTTCCCGACAGGCCGATCCCGACCGAGCACCAAATGGGAGGTGGCGCCGACCCTGTCGTGGGGATGGGCGCACCCTGGGGATGGCTCAGGCCAGCGAGTCGATGAGCTCCTCCTGGAGCCAGCTGAGCAGGTGGAGGGTGGCCAGGGGGGGGCGGCGGTGCTGGCGGGGGGAGTAACCCTCCTCCCAACCGTCCTCGGCGATGCCCAACCGCTCCGCCAGGGCCAGCCTCAGGAAGTTGAGTGCCCGGACCCACCCCCAGACCTCCGGGTCTCCGAGCCGCACCGGCAGTGGGCCCGAGAGGCCTCCTCTCAGGGTGGCCAGGTCCGCTTCCCGGGAGCGGTCCAGGTCCTCCCCCGCCAGCCGGCGGAATTCCCGCTCCAGCCCCTCATCCCCATAGGCGCGGGGGGAAACCCAGTGGGAGATGCCCAGCATGGGCTCGATCCGGTCCACGATCTCGAGGAGCACCTGCCGCTCCTTCGGCTCCAGTTGGAAGACGGTCAGCTCGCCCTCGCGGCGGATCTCCGCCAAGCTCAGTCGCGCGCTAGAGTCGCCTGGAGACCGTGGGCATGAAGCTGCGCCACGGAGACCTCGGCGCGCTCACGGGGCTCGCTGGCGACCACGGCCCGGCCCTCGACATGGACTTTCAACATAAGCTGGGTGGCGGTCTCCAAGTCGTATCCGAACAACCGCCGGAACACTACCACCACGTAGCTCATGAGGGTCACGGGGTCGTTCCATACCACGACCTGCCAGGGGCGGTCCCGCTCTTCACTGGCCGAGTGTCCGGTGCCGCGGGAGACGACCGGCTGGACGGCTGCCATACGCCCATACCCTACCGCGGCGGCGCAAAGCGCGCAGCCCCGTGGGGGCCGGGGCCAGGGGCCGATCCGGTACTCTGAGGGGGATGGTGCCAGGGGATTCCAGGGGGTGACTCGGGGCGCGCCCATCCGCTTGGCCGCGGCTCCCATGTCGCTTCTCGCGGCCGGAGGCCTGGTGTTGGTGGGGTGCGGCAGGGGCCCGTTGAACTCGCCGTCCCAGGGTGTGGGTTGCTCGGTCACCGTCCAGATCCCGGCCTCGGGATCCAAGCTCCTGGGGACGGTGGAGGCGCGGTTCGGGAGCACCACCCGGCGCCTCGTCCTGGGTACCACCACGATTCCGCTGAGCTGCGGCCAGCAGGCAACTCTCACCGCGGCGCCGACCAACCCCTCGACCAACCCCTTCGTCTCCTGGAGGGCTGCCGGCCAGACCAGCGCCGCCGCTTCCATCACCGTGACCGCGGATGGGCTCATCACCGCGAGCCCCCAGTTCTTCGTCCCTCCAACCCCGACCCCGACGCCGACCCCTAAGGTCCGGCCCACCGCCACCCCGACCCCCACCAGCGTCACCCTCGACCAGTGGCTCAGCTATGACCCCGCCGCCAGGACCGCCACCCTGAAGCTGGTCGCCGGGTACAAGGGGGTGAACCGCGGGCTCAGCTACGACGGGTACTCCAACGGCCAACTGTCGGTCTCGGTGCCGGTGGGCTGGACGGTGGTGGTCGACTTCAGCAACGCGGCCACCATCAACCACTCCGCGGTGGTGGTGACGCCGACCGGCACCAGCCCTTTCTTCCCCGGGGCCGGCAACCCTGACCCCACGGTGGGGCTGAACCCGGGTGCCAGCCTCCCCTTCTCCTTCTTGGCTTCGGCGGTGGGCTCCTACCGGATCGCCTGTCTGGTCCCGGGGCACGAGGGCCTTGGGATGTGGGCCTCCTTCCAGGTGACGGCCGGCGGTGTCCCGACCATCCATCTCTGACCCGGCTCGCGACAGGTATCCCACCGGACTGACATTGCGGTCATGAACCTCACCGGGCAAGCGCCTTGAAGCCCCCTCACCTGCTTCCCACCGACCTTCGCGGCGGCCAGGGACCGGGGGTGGAGTACAGCATCCAGGGCGAGCTGGTGCCTCTCCTTCATTGCCACCTGGACGGGTCGATGCCACTGTACTTCGAGCACCACGTGGTCCTGTGGAAGGACCCTCAGGTGGACATCCGGCTGGCCGCGGTGCGAGGAGCCGCTCGACGGCTGGTGGCGGGGCGGGAGGTCTTCCTCACCGAGGCCAGGGGGAGGGGCGAGATCGCCTTCTCCCGGGACGCCCCGGGGCATGTGTTCCCGCTGGAACTTCCCCGCGGCGCCGCGATCCTGGTCCGTGAGCACCAGTTCCTGGCCGCCACCGCCTCGACTCGATACAGCGCCTCCCGGATCCGGGGCATCTCGAACAACCTCTTCGGGGACAACGGGTTCTGGGTGGACCGCTTTGAAGCTCGGGACGGGGACGGCGTGGTCTGGCTGCACGGGTACGGGAACGTCCTCGAGAAGGAGCTGGAGGCCGGCGAGGAGATAGACGTGGAGCCTGGGGCATGGGTGTACATGGATCCCAATGTGCGCATGCGTCCCACGGTCTACGGCCTGCGCACCGGGATCTTCGCCGGCGTGGGGAGACTGGTGTTCAACCGGCTGCGCGGCCCCGGGCGGGTGGGCATCCAGACGATGTTCGTCCACCTGCCGACCGAGGACTGACGACACCGAACCGACCAGCTCCGGCTCTTGCGGCGTCGGCACCCTGGGAGAGGCGCAAGGCCTGGTAGTCCGCCAGGTGATCGCCCGGGGTGGGCTCGGCCCAGGCCACCACCTCCTCCGGGAAGCCGGCCTCTTGGGCCAGCATCCTGGGGTAGGCGAGGCCGCCGGACTTGCGGAAGAAGACCAGGCGTGGGCCGGAGGGCGTGAGGTGCCCCGGCGCCGGCGCCTGGTGCGGGCCCCCGAATCCAGTCCAGAAGCGGGCTCACGGGCCCGCCGGTGTCAGCCGAGGTAGCAATCAGGCGGCAGGGTCGTCAGCCCGGGCACGGAGTCGCATTCGGTGCAAGTCTGCTGTTGGGATGAGAGCCGCACCGGCTCCACTTGCGGGAGCAGTGCCATCATCTCCCGCCAGGTCGGGCCCCTGCCCTCGGCCACTGGCCCCAGGCGAGCCCTTACCGCCGGAGCCCCCTCCATCTTCCGCAATGCCGAGCGCAACCCTGCCGCCATGAGCCGATCATCGGACCGCCCGAAACGGCAGGGCAGGGTGTTACCACGGGGAGGGGAGCGAGTGGAACCACGCTCGGGTGTAGTGGCCGCGCCCGGCGGTGGGAATCACCCGCGCCGGCCTTGGCCAAATTGCGCTACACCATAGAGCATGGGCGACGAGGCGCTTCTCCATGCCAGCGAGGTAGTGCTCCGGGATGGGTCGACCGCCCGGCTCCGTGAGCTCACCCCGGCAGACGAACAGCTGGTCCGCAGGCTGCTGGCCAGCTTGTCGGAGCGGGCGCTCGCCACCCGCTTCTTCTCGGGCGCCGTGGACCTGGACGCCACCTCCGAGCTCCTTGTCCAGGTTGATGGCCGGCGCAGTTTCGGGCTGCTCGCCCTACAGGGGGATCCCCCCCGCCCGCTGGCCCACGCCATCTGCATCGCCACGTCCCCCGGCCGGGCCGAGGTGGCGTTCACGGTGGTGGACGAGTATCAGGGGCAGGGGCTGGCCTCCATCATGCTGGCCCAGCTCGCCGAGGCGGCCAGCCGGCTCGGCATCGGCGTCTTCGAGGCCTCGGTGCTGCCGGAGAACTCGGCCATGCTCGAGGTCTTTGCCCACAGCGGCTTCGCTCTGCACACCGACTCCCAGCCGGGGTCGGTGGCCGTCGAGTTCCCCACCGAGATCACCCAGGGAGCGCTGCAGCGGTTCTTGGAGCGGGAGAGCCAGGCGGCGGCGGCCGCGGTCGCGGCGGTCCTCGAGCCCCGCTCGGTGGCGGTCGTGGGCGCCAGCCGGGACCTCGGCACCATTGGAGGGGAGATCTTCCACAATCTTCTCCAATACCGCTTCCAGGGCCCGGTCTACCCTGTCAACCCCGCCGCCCCGGTGGTCCAGTCGGTGCCCGCCTACCGTTCGGTGACAGCGGTCCCGGGCCCGGTGGAGATGGCCGTGGTCTGTGTCCCCGCCCAGGTCGTGAACGACGTCGCCCGCCAGTGTGCGGACAAGCAGGTGAGGGCCCTGGTGGTGATCTCCGCCGGGTTTGCGGAGGCCGGCCCGGCGGGCCAGGAGCGGCAGCGGGAACTGCTCCGCATCTGTGGGGAGTCGGGGATGCGGCTGGTGGGCCCCAACTGCATGGGGGTCCTCAACACCGCCGAGGAGGTCCGGCTCAACGCCACCTTCGCTCCCTCCACCCCCTGGCCGGGGACCATCGGGTTCCTCTCCCAGAGCGGGGCCTTGGGGCTCGCCATCATCGAGAGCACGAGGACTCTGGGTCTGGGCCTCAGCAGCTTCGTGTCGGTGGGGAACAAGGCCGACCTCAGCAGCAACGACCTGCTCTGCTACTGGGAGAACGACCCCAGGACCGAGCTGGTAGCGCTCTACCTGGAGTCCTTCGGCAACCCGCGCAAGTTCGCCCAGATCGCCTCTCGGGTCTCACGACGTAAGCCGATAGTGGCGGTCAGAAGTGGCCGGGGCAAGGCCGGGGCCCGGGCTGCCGCCTCGCACACCGCCTCCTTGGTGGCTGCCTCGGACGCCACGGTGGACGCTCTCTTCAAGCACACCGGGGTGCTGCGGACCGAGACCCTCTCCGACCTCTTCGACCTCCTCTCCATGCTCGCCACCCAGCCCCTGCCTCAGGGGCCCAGGGTCGGCATCGTCACCAACTCGGGCGGGCCGGCGATCCTCTGCTCAGACGCCCTGGAGGCCAACTCCCTCACGGTGGCCGAACTGCAACCGCAGACCCGCGCGCAACTGCACAGCTTCCTCCCGCCCGAGGCCGCCACCGGGAACCCGGTCGACATGGTCGCCAGCGCTTCGGCCGAGGACTACCGGCGGGCCATGGAGGTGGTCAGCTCGGATCCGGGGGTGGACGCCCTGGTGGTGATCTTCACTCCCCCGCTCGTGACCCGGGCGGAGGACGTCGCCGCGGCCATCCGCGAGGCCGCTGGGGCCCTGACCCGTCCACTCCCCGTGGTCACGGTGTTCATGACCAGTGAGGGGGTTCCCGAGCAGCTCCGGTCGGGTGAGGTGCAGGTGCCCTCGTACCCGTTCCCCGAGAATCCGGCGCGGGTGCTTGCCGCGGCGCTGCGGCTGCACCGGTGGCGAGAGAGGCCCGAAGCGGACGCGGAGGGAACCGCGGCGCCGGAGCAACTCCGGGTGGCGGCCCTGCTCTCCGACTGGCTGCGTGGGGGGCCGCGGTGGCTTGAAGGCGAGGAGACCGACAGCCTCCTCCGGGAGTACGGCATCCAGGTCCTGCCCACCCGGCGGGCCGCCGACCCCCAAGGTGCGGCCCGGGAAGCCTCGGAGCTGGGCTTTCCGGTGGTGTTGAAGGGAGCGGGCCGCGCGATCCTGCACAAGAGCGAGCTGGGAGCGGTGCGGCTCGGCCTGCGCTCCGAGGAAGAGGTCGCGGGGGCCGCCCGGGAGATGGCCTCCAGGCTGCACGCCGAGGGGATCGAGGTGGAGTCGTTCCTGGTCCAGCCCCAGCTGGAGGGCGGCGTCGAACTGCTGATGGGCGCCGTGCGCGACCACCAGTTCGGGACGGTGGTCGCCTGTGGGGCCGGGGGGACCGCGGTGGAGCTGCTTCACGACACCTCGGTCCGGCTGGCCCCCGTCTCGCCCGCGGATGCCCGGGAGATGCTCTCGGAACTGGGCACCTACCCACTTCTCACCGGCTTCCGCGGCGCCCCGCCGCTGGACGTGGAGTCCGCCGTGCGAACTCTCGGGGCACTAGCGGCCCTGGCCGAGGAGCACCCGGCGCTGGCGGAGGTGGAGTGCAATCCTGTGGTGGTGGCCGAGACGGGGGCGTTCGTGGTGGACTCCAGGGCCAGGATCGAGGCGCCCCCACCGTCGCTGCCAGTCGGCGCCAAGCGGTTCGCCTTGGAGCGGGACTGAGGCCAAGAGAGACCGGGGCCAGGGCTCTAAGCCTCGGTTCAGCCCCTCGACCGGCCGGGCCTTCAGAATGGAGCTGAAATGAGCACCCGCATCTCGGCGCTGGCTCGCTGGGCCGGGCGTCCCTGGCCCCGGCTGGGACTGGGAGCGCTGGTGGCCGTGGTGCTGCTGTTCCTGGTTCTGCAGAAGGTCTCACTGGCAACGGTTGGACAGGCCCTCGCACACGTCTCGCCGCCCCTGGTGCTGCTGGCCGCCCTCTTGGCCGCCGGCTACGTGGCCATGCGCGCCCTGCGTTACCGGCTGCTCCTGGGAGGCGGCTCCTCCCCCGCGGTACTCGGCGTGACCGCTGCCAGCTGGGGGGCGGGCCAGGTCCTCCCCGGTCCGGGCGGGGACGCCGCCTTCATCTGGCTGGCTCGCCGGGAGCTGGGGGCCTCGATCCCCCGGGGCACAGGGGCCGCAGTGGTGGCGCGCCTCTTCGACTTCGCCAGCCTGGCGGTGATCCTTCTGGTGTCCGCAGATGTGGCCGGGGCCCGGCTGCCCCGTTCCCTGCGGATGGGTGCCATCGCCCTGGCTGTGGCGCTGCTCCTGGTCATCGCCGCGCTCTTCATCGAAAGGCTGCGCCAGCCCCTGCTGAGGCGGGTGGAAGAGGTCCGCTTCGTGGGCCGGCTCGCGGTGCGGGCCGAGACCGCCCTGGGGGAGCTGAGCAGCTGGCGGGTGGGGGTCGGCCTGTTGGCCACCACCGCCGGCGCCCGGGTGCTGGCGGCCCTCGAGTACCTCTGTCTATTCCTGGCCCTGGGGGCGCACTTGACCTTCTGGCAGGTGTGGCTCGCCCTCGCCGTCCGAACGCTCCTCTTCGCCCTCCCCATCCAGGGGGTCGGGGGGTTCGGGACCTCCCAGGTCTGGTGGGGTGCGGGCCTGGCGCTGGCCGGTCTCGCGATCGGGCCCGCCCTCACCCTGGGGCTCGAGATCCAGGTGATGGACCTCCTGGTAGCCCTGCCCGAGGGCTTGATCGGCTGGCTCGGACTCAGGGGCCGCCGCCTCCTTCGCCAGGGGGCGGTGGCAGAAGCTCCAGCGGTGGCTCCGCCTGTCCCCGCCGAGCTCGTGGGCGCCGGCGCCCGCAGCGCCAAGAACGACTAGCGCCCGGCGCCGAAGGGCATGGCCGGCGCGGGATCATTCGGCGCTTGCTTTGTCCGCCCCACCGGCGCCGAGGACGTCCCGCAGACGGCGCGCGAAGGCCTCGGGCTGTCCGGCGAAGGGATGGTCGCCCCCCACGAAGCCGCCGTGGTGGCTGGGGAAGATGGTCGGCTGCTGGTGAAGGCGCTCGGCGATCACGGCCGCTGACCTTGCGGTGAGGAGTCCCAGCGACTCCTCGCCAACGGCGATAACGATTCGGGTCGGGGAGGCCACCAGGGCCGCGAAGTCAGGAAGGTAGGCGGTCACCGCGGCCGCGCGCCCCGACAGCAGGGGGTCGTCCCGGCTGCCGGAGTCCTCAGCCGACATTCCGTACTGTGAGGGCTCCGGCGGCGGGCGGTCAAAGTATTCCTGGGTGAACTCGCCGGGCCAGGAGGTCATGGCGATGAAGGCCGCCATACCGGCGCCCAGTCCGCCCGCCTGGTAGGCCGCCGTGACCTGCCCGAGCGCCCGCTCCGCGGCGTCCCGGTCGGGAAGCACCCCCAGAATCGGTGGCTCGTGGGCCACCAGGACGAGGACGTCAGTCGGACGGGCGGCCACCAGGGCGAGGGCGGTGACCGCGCCTCCGCTGCTGGCGAACATCTCCACCGGACCGCCGCCGAGGGCGGCGATCAGCTCGTGAAGATCCTCGGCCTGGACCAACGGGTCATGGTCCACCCGTCCGTCCGAGCGGGTGCTGCGGCCGATGCCGCGGGGATCGTAGGTGACCACGGTGCGATCGGGGAAGTGGCCGGCCAGGGCACTGAACCCGCTGGCGTCCATCGGTTGTCCGATCATGAAAAGGGGCGGCCCTCCTTCCCCGGGGGGCCACGGTCCCCTGACGTCGTAGACCAGGTCGACACCCCTTATGCCGAGCGTCTGGGAGGCGATCACCGGTCCTGTCCTCCCTCGCCCAGGAGCCGCTCCAGCTTGTCCAGCTGCTCCGCCCAGCCCTGCTCGGCACCCTCGAGGGCGGCCTCGGGAGGCATCGGTTCGAAGTAGGACTGGCGCATGGTCAGAAGTGTGCCCTCCGCGCTGTCCTCCAGGGTCAGCTCGATCAAGGTGGCGAAGAGCTCCCCCTGCTCCTCGTTGATGGCCCGGCCACTCATCACCAGCCGATGCGGCCTATCGATCTCGTAGTACTCGCCACCCATGGAGTGCGAGAAGTGGGACTCCTCGGGGATGTATTCCGGCCACCTCATGGCGATCCGGTAGGCGCCACCCACCCGCAGGTCGACCTCGGCGGCGGGGGCGGTGAACCCGCTCGGCCACCACCACTGCTTCAGCTGCTCCGGGTCGGTGAAGGCCTCGAACACCCTTTCGGGCGTGGCCCTCAGGGTGCGCCGGACGACCAGCTGACGGCTCGGGCGCGCCTGGCGAAGATCGCTGGGGACCAGGGGATCAGGCATCCGGGGGCTCCTCCGCAATGGGTGGGCTGTTGAAGTTGGCGAGATGCGATGCCAGTCGGTCCAGGCGACCCATCCACTCATCCCGGGCGTGCCTCATCCAGGCGTCCGCCGCATCCAGGCCATCTGGCCGGAGGCGGGCAGGTCGCCGCTGCCCCACCTTCGTCCTGCTCACCAGGCCCGCGCTTTCGAGGACCTTGATGTGCTTGGTGATAGCCGGCTGGGTAATCGTCGCGCCCCGGGCGAGCTCGACCACACCCAGCTCGCCGGTCGCGAGGCGTTCGAGGATCGCCCGCCGGGTGGGGTCGGCCAGCGCGGCGAAGGTGCGGCTCACGGAGTCCTCAGTCGGCATAACCACCAGGTTATATAACCATGCGGTGAATGTCAAGCCCTGGGGCTCTGGCGGTGCCGCACCGGGTGACCGCCCCCAAAGGCCCTCGGACCATAGGGCGCGGAAAGGAGCCGGCCCCTGGGCGGCGGCGCTTCCCTCGGCGCGGGACGAGCGCCGCCCTTTTTGCGGCGAGGACGAGCTCCGAGGTCAGCGCCGGCCGGCCGGGCCCGAGGTCGGGATTGGCCCCCGGGAGCGCGGCGGGGCGGCCGACAGCTCCCGGGCGTCCCGGCGGATGGCCACTGCCAGCTGGAGAAGGAAGTCCGCGAGGAGCATGAGTTCCGCCGGGGTCCGTTCCTGGAGGAGAAGGCGAATCTCCCGGTTGAGCCCCGAGAGCATCTCCCGGGCCACCTGCCCGGCTTCCTCGGTCACCTCGACCTTGACTCGCCGGCGGTCCCCACGGTCCGGCTCTCGGCGCAGATGACCGACCCGCTCCAGCCGGTCCACGATCCCGGTGATCCCTCCGCTGGTGACCCCCAGCGCCGCTCCCAGCTCCCCGGCGGTCAGGCCCTGGTGGCTGCCCACCACGTTGAGGGCACGGACTTCGCTGGCGGACATCCCGAGGTGGTGGGCGGCGGCCATGGTGTGCTGGGGCATGGCCTCGGAGAGGGCCCGCACCGCCCGCAGGACCGCCTTCTCCAGGAGCTCCCGGTCCTCGGTCGCGGCGGCGAATTCGATGGCCATTCGAGCTCAGTGTACGGCCCCGCCTGGCCGGGAAGCCTCGCGCTGTGAGAGACTTCGCCGATGGACCAGATCACCGTCTATGGCGCTCCGTGGTGCCCTGACTGCCAGCGCAGCAAGGCCTTCCTCAGCTCCCACCGGATCGGATATGGCTGGGTGGACATCGACCAGGACCAGTCCGGCCTGGAGTTCGTCGAGCGTCTCCAGGGAGGCGGCCGGACTATCCCCACCATCGTCTTCGCGGACGGCTCCCACCTCCTCGAGCCCAGCGACGAGGAGCTGGCCCGCAAGCTCGGGATCCAGGTGGAGGCGAGCCGAAGGGCCTACGACCTGGTGATCGTGGGCGGGGGCCCGGCCGGGCTTGCCGCCTCCATATACGCCGCCCGGGAGGGGATCTCGGCGGTGGTCATCGACTCCGGCGGCCTGGGAGGCAACGCCGGTGTCACCGAGCGCATCGACAATTACCCGGGCTTCCCCGACGGTATCGGGGGAGCTGAGCTGATGGAGCGCTTCGTGGCTCAGGCCCGCCGCTATGAGGTGGAGCTGGTGGCCGGGGCCCGGGTGGCCTCGGTGGAGCCCTCTGGTGAGGACGTCCAGGTGGCGCTGACGGGGGGACAGCAGCTGGGTGCCCACGCTGTCCTCTTCGCCACCGGCTCCACCTACCGCCGACTGGGCATCCCCGGGGAGGACCAGCTTCTGGGAGCGGGGGTGCATTTCTGCTCCACCTGCGACGGCCCCTTCTACCGGGGGGCCGAGGAGATCCTGGTGGTGGGGGGCGGCAACGCCGCCCTGGAGGAGGGCCTGTTCCTGGCCAAGTTCGCGCGCAGGATCCGGCTGGTGCAGAACCAGAGCGAGCTCACCGCCTCCCGGTTGCTGCAGGACAAGGTGGCCGCGGACCCACGGTTCGAGGTCCACACCTCCACCCTGCTCACCGAGATCCGCGGGAAGACCCGGGTGGAGGAGGTTCTCGCCCGCCACGCCGACACGGGTGAGGAGTACCGCTGGCATCCGGCCGCGGTTTTCGTCTTCGTGGGCCTAACCCCCAACTCCGAGGTTCTGCGCGGGGTGGTGGAGCTGGACCGCTGGGGGTTCGTCAGCACGGACCTGGCCTACCGGACGTCCATGCCCGGAGTGTACGCGGCCGGGGACGTGCGCGCCGGCTCCACCAAGCAGCTGGCCTCGGCGGTGGGGGAGGGGGCCGCGGCGCTGCTGGCGGTACGTGCCTACCTGCAGCAGCACCACCACCTGGCGGTGGTCGAGGTCAACGCCTGATCGGACCGCCGCAGGAGGTGGATTGACCACCCCGGTCCTCGGTTTTGGTTAATCTCTGGGGCGCGGGGAGCATCTGAGGTGATCGAAGCATGCGCATAGGTGGCGAGGAGATCGGCAGACGGGGGGCGGCCGCTCTCTCCCTGGCGGCGGTCGTGGCCGCGGTCCTGGCTGTACACGGCTACTCCAGCCCGGGCAGCCTCGGGGTGGCATCCCTCACCGGGAGCAAGCCGCTGGCGGCCGCGACCACCCCGACCCCCACTCCCAGTAGCTCTGCCCCGCCCTCCCCGGGGGCCAGCCCGAGCCCGAGCCCCCAGCCCACGGCCTCCGGCACCCCGGGGCCCCTGCTCTCCTCGACCTCGTACGCTTCGTACACCTACCAGCTCTATCCGGGGACGCCGAGCCAGACCGCCCGGCTGGCGCTCTCGGGCTTCTCCTACAAGGTGAAGAATGAGGGCGGCTCGATCGTCTTCACCCTGAACGTCCTGGGTGGCAGCCAGGCGCCCATCACCAACACCTACCCCGCCTCCGACCATGTGTACTTCGTCGAGGCCAGCTTCGGGGACGACGCCCAGAACACGGAGTACAACTACGGGGACGATGGCCTGGTGGTGACCGACGCCTCCGGTCACGTGGTGGGCTGACGGTGCCGCGCCGCAACCGGATTGCCAGAGCCGCCGCCCGCGCCGCCGAGCGCCCCGTGGCCCCGCCCCCCCCGGCAGTCGTGTCCGCGCCGCGCCCCAGAGGCCAGGTGATGGACCGGATCCAGCCCTGGGCGCCCGCCGTGGCCCGGGTGGCGCTGGGGCTGGTGCTGCTCTGGTTCGGGATCCACGAGCTGATCCAGCCCAGCCTCTGGACTGGCTACATCCCCGCCATACCCTCCACCTCGCATGTAGCACTCGCGCTGGTGCTGGCCCACGGTTGGGTCCTCTCGGTGCTGGGGGTGGCCCTGTGCCTGGGGGTCGCCACCCGGATGGCGGCCGCGCTCAGCGCACTCGCGCTCCTCGAGATCGTGATCTCCCTCTCCCTCACCGGAGGGGTGACCGACATCGTGGCCCGGGACCTTGGGGTTTTCGGACTGGCAGTGGCGGTGCTGGCCAGCGACCAGCATCGTCTGGTGCTGCGCGGTTGAGATCCCGCTCAGTGTGACCAGGAAGGTGGGCGCCGCTCCCTGAAGGCGGAGATCCCCTCCCGCGCCTCCTCGGCGGAGAAGAGCTGCTCTGAGAGGGCCGCCATCTCCTCCAGCGCCTGACCGCGGTCCAGCCTTGGCACCCGCGCCAAGAGCCTCTTCACCTCGGCCTGCGCCCCTGGGGCGCCCGCGAGCAG
>JAJZGN010000021.1 GCA_021798435.1 bacterium
CCCTTGGCGCTGGAGCTGCTGTCGCTGTCCGGCCCGCTGGCCACCACGAGTGCCAACCGACATGGGCGCCGGCCGGTGGCGGACGCACTCCAGGCGATCGCGGAGATCCCGGGGCTGGCGGGAGCGCTGGCCGCTCCGGCTGGCGCCCTTCCCGGCTCCGAGCCCTCCTCTATACTCGACCTGACCCGGGGGGCCCCCACCCTGGTGCGGCGCGGCCGCCTGGGGCCGCAGGAGCTGGCCCTGCCCGGGCTTCTGGACCTCTCGGGAGCGCGGAGGGACTGAGATGGCGGTGGCCGCGGAACGGCTGGGGGTCCTGGAGGCCGCGGACCCGGAGCTGGCCGCCCTCCTTCAGGGAGAGTTGGACCGGCAGGAGCACACCCTGGAGCTGATCCCGTCGGAGAACATCGCCAGCCCGGCGGTGCTCGCGGCGCTCGGCTCCTGGCTGACCAACAAGTACGCCGAGGGGACCCCGGGACGTCGCTACTACGGCGGCTGCGAGTGGGTGGACCAGATTGAGGCGCTCTGCCAGGACCGGGCCACGCGGCTCTTCGCCGCCCAGCACGCCAACGTCCAGCCCCACTGCGGAAGCTCGGCCAACATGGCCGCCTACATGGCCCTCTGCCAGGCTGGCGACACCATCCTGGGGATGGACCTGAGCCACGGGGGCCACCTGAGCCACGGCTCGCCGGTGAGCTTCAGCGGAATCCTCTACCACGCCGAGTTCTACGGGGTGAGCCAGGACACCGAGAGGCTCGATTACGACCTGGTCCGGGCCCGGGCCAGGGAGGTCCGACCCAAGGTCCTGGTCGCGGGAGCCAGCGCCTACCCGAGGACCTTCGACTTCGCAGCCCTGAGGGGGATCGCCGACGAGGTCGGGGCGGCTCTCCTGGTGGACATGGCCCACTTCGCCGGCCTGGTGGCCGGCGGCGCCCATCCCAGCCCGGTGCCCCACGCCGACATCGTGACCCTCACCACCCACAAGACCCTGCGGGGGCCCTGGGGCGGGATGATCCTCTGCCCGGAGTCGAGGGCCAAGGACGTGGACAAGGCAGTCTTCCCCGGGGTCCAGGGGGGGCCGATGCTGCACGCCATCGCCGGCAAAGCGGTCGCGCTGCACGCCTGGAGCCAGCCCGAGATGCGCGACTACGCTCAGCGGGTGGTGGCCAACGCCTCCCGGCTGGCCGAGGGACTCATGGCCCGGGGGCTGCGGCTGGTGAGCGGGGGCACCGACAACCACCTGATGCTGCTGGACCTGCGGCCCCTCCAGCTCACCGGCCGCCGGGTGCAGGAGACCTTCGACCGGGCGGGGATAACGGTCAACCGCAACTCCATCCCCTTCGACACCGCCTCCAAGTTCAACCCCAGCGGGGTGCGCCTCGGAACCCCGGCGGTGACCACAAGAGGCATGGGGCTGGCGGAGATGGACGAGATCGCCGCCCTGGTGGCGGAGCTCATCTCGGACCTCGACGGCGAAGCCACCCTGCGCCGGGTGTCGGCCCGGGCCCGAGCCCTCTGCGAGGCCTTCCCACTTCCCTACTCCTGAGTCCAGGAGGGCTCCTTGCCCACTCCCCAGCACCACTTCCTGGTAGCCCTGCCCATCCTCCTCGTGGCGGTGGGCGTCACCGTGGCCACGGTCCCCATGGCCCGCTGGCTGAGCTTCCGTCTGCACGCCGTGGCCCTCCCCGGCGGCCGGAACATCCACCAAAAGCCCACCGCCAGGCTCGGCGGCCTCTCCCTCATGGCCGGCTTCGTGGTGGCCATGGTGATCTTCGGGAGAGGGGTCCACGACTGGCTCCAGATAGTGGTGGCGGCCATCGCGGTGGCGGGGCTGCTGGCCGCGGACGACATCCTCCAGCTCCCCTTCTGGACCAAGCTCCTAATCCAGATCGTGGTCTCCCTGCTGGTGGCGGCGGTGTTCGGCATCTCCATCACCTACGTCACCCTGCCCCACCTCGACCTCCACCTCCTCTGGGCGGCCATCCCCGTCACCGTGATCTGGCTCGTGGGGATGCAGAACTCCATCAATCTCCTGGACGGGGTCGACGGGCTGGCGGCGGGGGTGGTGGCCATCGTGGGGGGAGTGCTGTACCTGGCGGCCGTGAACCGCCTCCAGGTCGACGCCTCCCAGGGTGGGGTGATCCTGCTGTCCGCCGCCCTGGTGGGCAGCTGTCTCGGCTTCCTGGCCTTCAACTTCGCCCCCGCCCGGATCTTCATGGGGGACTCCGGTAGCCACGTCCTCGGGCTCCTCGTGGGGATCATCACCATCGTCGGGGTGGCGAAGGTGACCGTGGCCCTCGCCCTCTTCATCCCGGTCTTGGCCCTGGCGCTGCCGATCGGGGACACCGCCTGGGCCATCTGGCGGCGCCGGCGGGAGGGGGTGGGCTTCGCCCGCGCTGACGCCCGCCACCTTCACCACCAGCTCCTGGCTCTCGGCCTCAGCGCCCGGGAGACGGCGATCACCTTCTATCTGGTGACGGCCATCCTGGGCTGCCTCGGGCTGGCCCTCTTCGGCCACCGTAAGATCCTGGCCGTGGCGCTGGGGCTTCTGGTGCTGGGGCTCCTCCTCCTCGGAGTGAGGATATGGAGGAGGGGAGGGCTCGCCTTCCAGGGACGCCACGACCCCGAGCGCCACCTGGAGGGGCCCAGGTGACCGGGCCCCGGCTGGAGATCGACGGGGGGGAGGCGCTGCGGGGCTCGGTGCGGGTCAGCGGCAGCAAGAACGCCGCCCTCCCCGAGATGGCGGCGGCGCTGCTCTCCGAGGAGCCCCTGCTGCTCTCCAACGTGCCGGAGATCGAGGACGTGGACACCATGGTTGGGATCCTCCGCAGCCTCGGGCTGGCGGTGGAACGGCGCCCGGGAGAGCTGGAGATCTCCCCGGCGGGCGCCTCCGGGGCCGCGCTCGACCCCGAGCTGGCCTCCCGCATGCGCGCCTCCCTCCTTCTCCTAGGGGCCCTCCTGGGGAGCCGCGGGGGGGCTGTCCTGCCGCGCCCGGGTGGGGATGACATCGGCGCCCGGCGCATCGAGCAGCATCTCTCGGGCCTCCGGGCGATGGGGGCGGAGATCTCCGAGGAGGGCCCCTGGCTACGGGCCGGGGCGGGCCGGCTGCACGGGGCCCACCTGCTGCTCGACATGCCGACCGTGACCGGCACCGAGAACCTCATGCTGGCGGCGGTCCGGGCGGAGGGGATAACCGTCATCTCCAACGCGGCTCGGGAGCCTCACGTGGCGGACCTGGCCCTCTGCCTGAACTCCATGGGGGCACGGATCTCGGGGGCGGGAGGTGATCGGATCGTGATCGAGGGGGTGGAGCGCCTCCATCGCGCCCACCACCGGGTCCGGCCCGACTACATCGAGGCGGGGACCTTCGCCATCGCCGCGGCCGCCACGGGCGGCGAGGTCCTCGTCGAGGAGGTGGTCTGCGACGACCTGACCCAGCTCTTCCACAAGCTCCGCGCCGCCGGCTGCACGGTGGAGGAGGGGGGGAGCTGGGCCAAGGTGTCCCGCCGCGGGCCGCTCGCGGCGGTGGACATGACCACCTGGCCCCATCCCGGGTTCGCGACCGACCTGCAGTCCCAGTACGTGGCGCTGATGACCCAGGCCCAGGGGGTATCCACGGTCTGGGAGTCGCTGTACGAGAACCGCTTCCGGCCGGTGGAGCAGCTCCGCCTCCTGGGGGCCAGGATCGAGGTGGAGGGGAGGATCGCGGTGGTCCACGGGGGACACAAGCTGGTGGGTGCGGAGCTGAGCATCTCCGACATCCGATCGGGGGCGGCCCTGGTGATCGCGGGGCTCTGCGCCGAGGGCACCACCACCTGCCGCGAGCTGAGACACCTGGACCGGGGATACCAGGAGCTGGAGGCCAAGCTCACCGCCCTGGGGGCCCGGTTGCGTCGGGCCGAGGGCTGAGGGTGGCCGGCCGGCGCTTCGCAGTGGAATTGGCGCCCGACAGGGCCCTGGTGTGGGTCCGCGGGGAGGGGCTGATCGTGGACGAGCCGGCCATCGGGCGCTGGTCGCACTCCGGGGGCCGCCTGGTCGCGTCCGGCGAGGCCGCCCGGCGGGGGGCCGAGGGGACCGAGCTGGTGGAGCCGCTGGGGATCTTCGAGCTCCGCCACCCCGAGGCGGCCGCCCAGCTCCTGCGCCAGCTCAGCTCCCGGGCCGTGGGGCGCATAAGCTTCGCCCGCCACGAGCTGGTGCTGGCGGTCTCCGCCCAGCTCTCCACCTCGGGTCGGCGGGTGCTCCTGCAGGCGGCGCTGGATTCCGGGGCACGGATGGCCCACGTCCTGGACCTGCCGCTGGCGCTGGCCTTCGGCGCCGGTCTTCCAGTGACCTCCTGGGACCCCAGTCCCATCCTCTACCTTCTGCCCCAGGGGGCGCAGGCGGCGATCGTCTGCCACCACGGGCTGCTGGCCCACGCGGCAGTCGAGGTCCCGCTCGCGTCCGGGGCTCCGGACGAGACGGCGGCGGCCGCCGTGGTTGGCCTCTTCGAGGGAGTGATAGACGGGGCTCCAAAGTCCCACCGGCAGAGGATCACGGGCCAGCCGCTGCACCTGGCCGGGAGGGGGGTCGACCTTGGCGCCTGGCGGGACCTCCTCGTGAGGCGCACCGGGATGCGCGCCCGGGTGGTGCCGGACCCCGCCCACGGCGCCGTCAAGGGGGCCGAGGTGGCGCTGGAGAGGGTCGAGGGGTCCGGCGCTAGGGCGCTGCTCTACCTGCGCTGACCTCCTCCAGCAGCAGGGCGCGGTGGGCGGCCACCGACCGCTCCCAGGTGTAGCGGCTCGACCTCTCCCTCCCCAGCTCGGAGAGGTGGCGGCGGAGGCCCTGGCTGGCCAGGAGCTCCCGGATACCTTCCGCCCAGCGCTGGAGGTCCCGGGCCGGGAGGAGGATGGCCGCTCCCGCCGCCACCTCGGCCACCGCCCCGGAGTCGCCGGCCAGGACCGGCGAGCCCAGGGCCATCGCCTCCAGCGCCGGCAGCCCGAAGCCCTCGTACAGCGACGGGACCAGGGTCGCTTCGGAGCCCCGGTAGAGAGCGGCGAGGGATGCGGGTCCGAGGTGGGGGAGAAGGAGGATCCGCCGCCCCACCCCCAGCTCCCCGGCGAGGCGGGCCAGCTCAGCAGCAGCTCCGCCGGTGGCGTTGGCCACCACCAGCGACGGGGAGTCCTGGGCACCGGGGAAGGCCGCGGCCAGCGCTCTCACCGCCTGCTGGACGTTCTTGCGGGGATGGTGCGCCCCCACCACCAGCAGGTAGGGCCGGGGGACCCCGAGCCGCTCCAGCTCGACGGCCGTGGTGCTGGGATCCGCGCCGAGCAGGGCGTCCGAGACCCCGTGGGGGATCACTGTGACCCTCCTCGGGTCGGCGCCATACAGCTGGCAGAGGTCGGCGCGGGTGGTCTCCGAGGGGGTGATCACCCGCTGGGCCCGGCTCAGGGTGTCGCGGACGAATCCGTCCACCGCGTGCCCCGCGGCCTTGGAGTAGGCGGGGCCGCTCATCCGGTGCTCGACCCCGTGAACCGTGACCACCGCGGGGGGCAGCCGACCCGGGGGGAGGCGGTACGCCGGGACGAAGAGGAGGTCCGGGGGCCGGCGCGCCAGCTCCCAGCGCAGCCGGAGGCGGGTCCACCCCCTCCGCAGGGGGATGGGCGCGTACTCGCTGCCCTCGGGGAGCGGGGGGGCGCCCTCGGGCGGGCGCCGGGCGTTGAGGTAGAGGCGGAGGTCCGCCGGAGGGTCCTCCGCCAGCCCGGAGATGACCTCGCTGGAGTACACGCCGATCCCGGTGGGGAAGGCGGAGAAGGCGCGGCTGGCGTCGATCCCGATCACCACGGGGGAAGTGTAGGTGTGGTCATCGGTCCGGTCGTCTGCCGCGTCCGGCATGGTAAGATCCCGCGGAGTTGTCCTCGGGGGGCGATCCGCAGCGGCCCGGGGGAGTTCCGGGCCCCGGGGCGGCCCTCGCCTTGGTGGGAGTCTTCTCGTTCACGGTCGGAGTCGGGGTCGTGGCCGGGGTGCTGCTGGACCAGCGCTGGCACACGCTTCCGTGGCTGACGCTCACGGGGCTGGTGCTGGGGATGGTCGGGGGAGCCGCGGCGGTGATAAGGGGATTGCGATGGTTGCGGGGACCAGGGGGTGATGGCTAGCCCGGCGGAGGAGCTGGCGGGAGCCGGCCGAACCGCGCTCTGGGCGGCCCTTGGGGCCGGGGCAGTGGTCGCCGTGGTGGGCTTCTTCGTGGCCGGCCCGCTCGGGCTGGGGCTGGCCGCCGGAGGCGCCCTGATCGGCCTCGGCAACCTCCAGCTGGCGGTCTACGCCATGCGCCGATCGCCGGTGGCCTTCCTCGGATCCAGCCTTCCCCGGCTGGCGGTGATCACCGTGGTGCTGGCGCTGCTGGTCGCGCTCCTGGGGCCGGTCGGGGTGTGGGGGCTGCTGGGGCTTCTGGCGACCCACCTGGCCCAGGTGGGGGCGGTCCTGCGCCTCGGGTGGAGGCTGAGTCAGCGGTGAGGCCGGTGGTCCTGACTCAAATCCAGGTGGGCCAGCACTGGGTGGGCTACATCTTCGGGGAGCAGGTCTACCTGGACACCCTGATCAGCAGCGGGGTCGCCTTCTGCATCGTCCTCGGGATGGGCCTGTACCTGCGGCGCCAGGTCACCAGTGGGGTCCCGGGAAAGTTCCAGACCATGATCGAGTTGGTCTGGACCACGGTCGACGACTACGTGACCCGGATGATCGGGCCCTTCGCCCGCTGGGTGGTGCCCCTGGTGACGGTTCTGTTCTTCTACATCCTCGTCAGCAACTGGCTGGAGCTGATCCCCACCGGGGACCGGCTGACATCGCCCACCGCCGATGTCAACGACACCGCCGCGCTGGCTCTCATCGTCATCGCCATGGTCCACGTGACCTCGATCCGGCGCAAGGGGCTCTGGGGCTACGTGCACACCAACTACCTCCACCCCGAGGGGATGCCCTGGGTCTTCTACCTCCTCCTAGCGCCGATCAACATCATCGCCCAGATCTCCTACCCCATCTCCCTCGCACTGCGTCTCTTCGGCAACATGTTCGCCGCCGCCCTGATGCTGCAGATCATTGCCATCCTGCCCATCTACATCGGCTTCGCCTTCAACGGGGTCTGGAAGCTCTTCGAGGGGCTCTTCGTCGACGTCATCCAGGCCTTCATCTTCGCCCTGCTGACGGTCATCTACCTCAGCATGGCCACCATGAGCAATGAGGAACCCCAGGCGGCCCAGCCCGCCACCAGCCAGCCCTGAGAGGTCCTAAGAGGGACCGGGAGGAGAGATCTTGCTAACCAGCGCACACGCCGAGGTTTACGCGGGGGCCATGATCGGCACCGGGGTGGGGGCCGTGGGAGCCGCCATCGGTGACGGGCTGGCCGGCGCCCAGCTGATCGCCGGGATCGCCCGCCAGCCCGAGGCCCAGGGTCGGCTTCTGACCTGGACGTTCCTGACCGTGGGGCTGGCGGAGGCGGTGTACTTCATCAACCTCGCCCTGATGTTCGTCTTCATCGCCCTGGCCGGGAAGTAGGAAGAGGACATGGTCCTCGCCTCCAGCCCCCTCAGCCTCAACTTCACCTTCGTGGTGGAGATCGTGGTCTTCCTGGTGCTGCTGTGGCTGCTGGCCCGCTATGTCTTCCCCCCGCTGCTGCGGGCCCTGGAGGCGCGCCAGCAGCTGATCGCCCAGTCGCTGCAGGAGGCCGAGAAGGCCCGCCAGGAGGCGGAGCGCTCCCGGGCCAGTGAGCTGGAGGAGATGGCCGAGGCTCGGGCCAAGGCCCAGGAGATCCTCGATCGGGCCCAGCAGCTTGGCGAGCAGCTGCGAGAGGAGCTGCGCCAGCGGGGTGAGGCGGAGCAGCAGGCGATGCTGGAGCGGGCGAGGGCAGAGCTCCAGCGCGAGCGCGAGCAGGCCGTGGCCGAACTTCGGCGCCAGGTCGCCGACCTGGTGGTGATGGCCACCACCCGCGTTTTGCAGGAGGAGCTGGACGAGCGGCGCCAGCTCCAGCTGGTCGAACGGGCCCTTTCAGAGGTGGACCTGAGTGCCTGAGGCCCCGCTTCCGCCCCGCATCCCCAGCACCGCCCGCCACTACGCCAAGGCGCTCGTGGAGCTGGCGGAGGAGGAGGGCTCGTACTCCCGCTGGGGGGAAAGGCTGGACCTGCTGCTGCGGTTGGCGCAGGAGACCGACCTGGGGCGGGCGTTGGCCAGCCCCGAGTACAGCACCCAGCAGCGCCGGGACCTGGCCACCGCGGTGCTGGCCCAGGTGGAGGGGGCGGACCTCGCGTCCCGGAACCTCCTGCTCCTGCTGATCACCTCGCGGCGCACCCGGATGCTGTCCCAGATCCGCGCCGCCTACCTCGACCTTGTGGAGAGGCGCGAGGGCAGGGTGTCGGCCACCGTCACCACCGCCGTGCCCCTCACTCCGGAGCAGCTGGAGCGGTTCGGACGAGAGCTCTCCCAGCGGGCCGGGAGGGCGGTCAAGATCTCCTCCCGGGTCGAGGGCGATCTCCTCGGTGGGGCGGTGGTCAGGGTGGGGGACAAGGTATTTGACGCCAGCCTGCGCACCCGGCTGCAGCAGCTGCGCTCGAGGATGCTGACGGAAGCCGGAGCAATCTGAGGGGAGCATGAGCCTCAACGCCGACGACATTGGCAAGATCATCAAGAGCCGGATCGCCGACTTCGATGTCCCGGTGGTCACCGCCCAGTCGGGCGTTGTGACCGCGCTCGCCGACGGGATCGCCCAGGTCTACGGGCTGGAGGGGGCGATGGCGGGCGAGCTGCTGGAGTTCCCCCACGGCGTCTACGGGATGGCCCTCAACCTGGAGGAGGACCTGGTCCGGGCGATCATCATGGGCCCCTACGAGCAGCTCGGCGAGGGGGACGAGGTCCGCACCACCGGGCGGATCGTGGAGGTGCCCGTGGGGCGGGAGCTGGTGGGCCGGGTGGTAAACGCCCTGGGCGAGCCCATCGACGGCAAGGGAGAGCTGGTGACCAAGGAGCGCTGGCCGGTGGAGCGGCCCGCTCCCGGGGTGATCGACCGCCAGCCGGTCAACACCCCAGTGGCGACCGGAATCAAGGCGATCGACGCGCTGGTGCCGATCGGCCGCGGACAGCGGGAGCTGCTGATCGGAGACCGGCAGATCGGCAAGACGGCCATCGCCATCGACACCATCATCAACCAGAAGGGCAAGAATCTCACCTGCATCTACGTGGCGGTGGGGCAGAACGCCTCCACGGTGGCCCGGGTCGCGGCCCTCCTGGAGGAGTACGGGGCGCTGGAGCACACCATCATCGTCTCCGCCACCGCCGGCGAGCCCGCGCCCCTCCTGTACCTCGCCCCCTACACCGGCTGCACCATGGGGGAGTGGTTCATGGAGCGGGGGGAGGACGCCCTCGTAGTCTACGACGACCTCAGCAAGCACGCCTGGGCCTATCGGGAGATCTCCCTGGCGCTCCGGCGGCCGCCGGGCCGGGAGGCCTACCCTGGCGACGTCTTCTACCTGCACTCCCGCCTTCTGGAGCGTGCCGCGCGGCTTAGCGACGACCGCAAGGGGGGCTCCCTCACCGCCCTGCCCATCATCGAGACCCAGGCCAATGACGTCTCCGCCTACATCCCCACCAACGTGATCTCGATCACCGACGGGCAGATCTACCTGGAGGGTGACCTCTTCTACGCCGGCACCCGGCCCGCCATCTCGGTCGGGCTCTCGGTCAGCCGCGTGGGTGGCGACGCCATGACCAAGGCCCTCAAGAAGGTGGCGGGCGGGCTCCGGCTGGAGCTGGCCCAGTACCGCGCCCTGGCGGCCTTCTCCCAGTTCTCCTCCGACCTCGACCGCTCCACCCGGGAGCAGCTGGAACGGGGCCAGCGACTCACCGAACTGCTGAAGCAGGACCAGTACCAGCCGGCACCGGTCTCCCACCAGGTGATGGTGATCTTCGCCGGCACCAACGGCTACCTGGACCAGGTCCCGGTTGAACGGGTCTCGGAGTGGGAGTCCCAGTTCCGGCGCTGGATCGGCCAGGCCCACTCGGACCTGGAAGCGGCGCTGGAGACCAAGCTGGCTCTGGACGACGAGTTGGAGGCCACCCTCAGGGCCGCTCTGGAGGAGTTCAACCAAGGCTTCGACGCGGGGCCGGTGACCTCGGCGGCTGGCGCCAAGGAGGGCTGATTGGCCACCCTCCGGGACATCCGGCGGCACATCCGGGCGATCCGCAACATCGAGCAGATCACCCGCGCCATGCAGATGGTGGCCGCCGCCAAGATGCGTCGGGCCCAGGCCCGGGTCGCTGCCGGTCGACCCTACGCGGTCGCCATGGAGGAGGTGGTGGCGGACGTGGCCAAGATCGGCAAGGAGTACCGCCACCCATTCCTGATCCCCCGAGAGGAGGGCCCCGGAGTCCTCATCCTGGTGACCTCGGACCGGGGCCTGGCGGGCTCCCTCAACGTGAACACCCTGAGGGCGGCCCACTCCCACATGCTCCGGAACTTCGGCCCCCGCTACCAGGTGGTGGCGCTGGGGCGGAAGGGGCTGGAGTTCTCCCGCCGGATGCAGCTCCAGGTCCTGCACCACCGGGTGGGGATCTCTGACCAAGTCGGCCCGGAGGAGCTCCGGCCCTCGGTGGAGGCCGCGGTCTCGGCGTTTCTGGAAGGGGGGGCACGGGAGGTGGTTCTGGCCTACCCTCGCTTCCGCAACCTGCTGAGCCAGGTGCCCACGGTGAAGGTGCTGGTGCCGGTCCCGCCCCGGGGCGAGGCGGAGGGGCCCCACACCGAGGGGGACTACATCTACGAGCCGGACGCCCGGGCGGTGCTCGAGCGCCTCATGCCGGCCTATGTGGAGGCGGAGGTGCTGCACGCGGTCCGGGAGCTTCAGGCCAGCTTCTACAGCGCCCAGATGGTGGCGATGCGCAATGCCTCGTCGGCGGCGGGAGACGTGATCCGGGAGCTCTCGCTCACCGCCAACAAGGTGCGCCAGGCGGGGATCACCCGGGAACTCATGGAGATTATCGGCGGCGCCGAGGCCCTGCAGGCGGCCCGGCGTTGAGGAGGTGCTGATGAGCGAGGTGCAGGCGACGCGGCTGGAGCGGGGCGAGGTGCTCCAGGTGATCGGGGCGGTGGTGGACGTGGCCTTCGAGTCGTCGGAGCTGCCGCACATCCTGGATGCCCTCCTGGTGGAGCGGGACGGGCCTCCGCTGGTCCTGGAGGTGCAGCAGCACCTGGGCAACGACGTCGCCCGCTGCCTCGCCATGCAGTCCACCGATGGCCTGCGCCGGGGAGAGCCGGTGATCTCCACCGGCTCCCCGATCACCGTGCCGGTCGGCAAGCAGGTGCTGGGGCGGATGTTCAACGTCGTCGGGGAGCCCATCGACGGCGGCCCGCCCCTGGAGGCCGCCAAGCGGCTGCCCATCCACCGCGAGCCGCCCTCGGTGGCCGAGCAGGCGGTCTCAACCGAGATCCTGGAGACCGGGATCAAGGTCCTGGACCTCATCTGCACCTTCGCCAAGGGCTCCAAGATCGGGCTCTTCGGGGGCGCCGGGGTGGGCAAGACCGTCATCGTGATGGAGCTCATCCGCAACATCGCCAAGGAGCACAGCGGCTACTCGGTCTTCGCCGGGGTGGGGGAGCGCACCCGGGAGGGAAACCAGCTCTTCGGGGAGATGCACGAGTCCGGGGTCATCGGCCAGACCGCCCTGGTCTTCGGGCAGATGAACGAGCCCCCGGGGGCCCGGGCCCGGATCGCCCTCACCGGGCTCACCATGGCGGAGGAGTTCCGGGACGAGGAGGGGGCGGACGTCCTCCTCTTCATCGACAACGTCTTCCGCTACATGCTGGCGGGCAGCGAGGTCTCCGCCCTCCTGGGCCGGATGCCCTCGGCGGTGGGCTACCAGCCCACCCTAGCATCGGAGATGGGAGACCTGCAGGAGCGGATCACCTCCACCAACCGGGGGTCGATCACCTCGGTGCAGGCGGTGTACGTGCCCGCTGATGACTTCACCGACCCGGCGATCCAGACCACCTTCGCCCACCTGGGGGCCACAGTGTCCCTCGACCGGCGCATCGCCGAGCTGGGGATCTACCCGGCGGTCAACCCGCTGGACTCCTTCAGCCGGATCCTGGAGCCGAGGACCGTGGGGAAGGAGCACCACGAGGTGGCGCTCGGGGTCCAGCGGGTCCTGCAGCGCTACCAGGACCTCCAGGACATCATCGCCATCCTGGGGATGGAGGAGCTGTCGGACGAGGACAAGCTCACCGTGCAGCGGGCCCGGCGGGTGCAGCAGTTCCTGGGCCAGCCCTTCTTCGTGGCCGAGCAGTTCACCGGCACCCCTGGGAAGTACGTGCCTCTCCGGGAAACCGTCAGGGGGTTCAAGGAGATCCTCTCCGGGACGCTGGACGAGCTGCCCGAGCAGGCCTTCCGGATGGTGGGCACCATTGACGAGGCGATCGAGAACGGCCGCCGGCTGACCCTGGGCCGCGAGGAGCAGGTGGCCTGATGGCGGTCAGGGTGCGCATTCTGGCCTCGGACCAGCCGCTCCTGGAGGGTGAGGCCGACTTCCTCACCTTCCGCGGCGCCGACGGCGACCTCGGAGTCCTGCCCCAGCATGCGCCGCTGCTCACCTGGCTCAAGCCGGGGGAGGTCATGGTGCGGCAGGGGGAGGGCGAGCGATACGTGTTCCTGGAGGGCGGCTTCCTGGAGGTCCTTCCCAACCTGGTGACCGTGGTTGCCGAGCGGGGCCTGCTCTCCACAGCCATCGGCCTGGAGGCGGCCGAGGAGGATCTCCGGGGCTCCCAGGAGAGGGCCACCAGGGATCCGGAGAGCCCGGCGGCGGCCCACCTCCTCGAGGTGGCTCAGGCCAGGGTGGCCGCGGCCCAACTGCAGCGGCGCCGGGAGCGGGACTGAAACAACCGGAAGCGGCGCTGTAACGGTCGCGGAACCGCGGCCGTGAGGCCACCCGCCCGGGCCTAAACTTCAGGCGTGCCCCAGGCCCCTGCGGCGGGAGTGGCTCCGGTCACCCCTCGCCTGTCCCTGCTCGGCGTCCCGGTGGACCTCACCACCCGCGAGGCCGCCCTCGCCCGGTGCCGGGGGGCCATCCTCGGGCTGGAGGGGCCCCTCCAGGTGGTGACCCTCAATCCGGAGATGGTGGTCTGGGCGGGCCGGGCTCCCGAGCTGGCGGAGACCATCAGGCGGGCGGGCCTGGTGCTGGCCGACGGCTCCGGGATCTCCTGGGCGGTGAGGCGGATGGGCAGCCGCCTTCCTGACCGCATCCCGGGAGCCGACTTCCTGGTCGACCTCTGCGCCGTGTGCGCCCAGATGGGCAGGTCGGTCTTCCTCCTCGGTGGCCGCGAGGGGGTCGCCGAAGCCGCCTACC
Organism: bacterium; assembly: GCA_021798435.1. GTDB lineage: Bacteria > Chloroflexota > Dormibacteria > Aeolococcales > Bog-877 > JAJYXT01. The sequence goes on from JAJZGN010000021.1 coordinate 13,354, forward strand.
AGCGGCTTCGCCAGCTGGCCCCGGGCCTGGAGCTGGCCGGGGCCTTCAGCCCGCGCCCGGAGGAGCTCGAGGAGGCGGCGGACCTGGTCCGGGCCTCCGGGGCGAGCGTGGTGGCGGTGGCGCTGGGGGTGCCCCGGCAGGACCTCTGGCTCGGCCGCCACCTTGCGGCCAGCGGCTGCCGGGTGGGCATTGGGGTGGGCGGATCGCTGGACTACCTCTCGGGGCGCGTGCGCCGGGCCCCAGAGCCCCTGAGGCGGGCCGGGCTGGAGTGGAGCTGGCGCCTTCTCCGCCAGCCTTGGCGGCTCACCCGGATGGCCCGCGGGTCGGTGTTTTTCTGGCGAGTTCTGCGGGAGTCCGGGAGGTGATCAGCTCCGCCGTGCGGCTCTCGGTCGTGGTCCCCGCCTACAACGAGCAGGACCGCCTGCCGGCCTCTCTCGTTGAGCTGCGCCGCTACCTCGAGGGCACGCCAGGCGGGTACGAGCTCCTAGTGGTGGACGATGGGAGTGGGGATGGCACCGCCGCCCTGGTGTCCGCCGCTTCAGCAGGCTGGCCCGCGCTGCGGCTCCTGAGGCTTCCCAGCAACCAGGGCAAGGGGGCGGCGGTCCGAGAGGGGATGCTCAGGGCGGTCGGCCGGCGGCGGCTCTTCACGGACGCGGACCTCTCCACTCCGATCACCGAGCTTCGAAAGCTGGAGGCGGAGCTGGAAGGTGGGGCGGGAATCGCCATCGGGTCGAGAGCCGTTCCCGGTTCCCAGGTCGAGGTCCACCAACCCGCCCACCGCGAGCTCATGGGCAAGACCTACAACCGCCTGCTGCGCCTGGCCGCCCTTCCCGGGCTGCACGACACCCAGTGCGGCTTCAAGCTCTTCACCGCGGATGCGGCGCTCACCTGCTTCTCCGATCTCGACTGCCTGGGCTTCGGCTTCGACGCCGAGGTCCTGCTGCGGGCCCGGATCCGGGGGATCCGGGTGGCCGAGGTGGGGGTCCGCTGGCGCAACTCCGAGGGGACCCGGGTGAGCTCGCTTCGGGACGGCGGCCGGATGCTGCTGGAGCTGCGCCGGCTCCGAAGCTGCCGGCGAAGGCTGGCCGCGATCCCCTCCCACCCTTGATCGACCGCCTCCCCGGGCCCCATCCGCTCGTGGCGTTGGCCCGGCGCCGGGCCGTTCTGCTGTTGGCCGGCTGTGGCACCGGGAGCTGGACGCTGGGGGCCGCGCTCGCTCTCACCCTGGGGGGGGGCGCCGCGGGCTGGCGCCAGCCTGCCGCCCCGGACTACCTGCAGCTGGCCATCGGCCAGGAGGTCATGCGCCGGGGGGGAGCTTCCTTCATGGCGGCGCCCTCGGGCGGGCTCGACCTCCGCTCCTGGCTGGCGGCTTTGCTCACCCTGGCCTTTCACCACCTGGCGGGGGCTGCCGGCCTGGTGGGGCTCACGGTGCTGCTGGGATCAGCCTTCGGTCTGGTGCTCGCAGTCTCCGGGTGGCGGGCCAATGCCCATCCACTGGCCCTGGCCCTCGGCGGCGGCGTGGCGCTGGCGGCGCTGAGCCAGCTGCCGGCCACGACCTCCACCTACTGGCTGGCACTGCTCGGCGCCACGGCCCTGCTCCTTCTCGCGGAGTTCAGGCGAGGGCGGCGCTGGGCCCTGGCCGCAGTGGTCGGGCTCTGCCTGCTCTGGGCCAATCTGGAGTCCGCCGCGGTGCTGGTGCCGCCCGCCCTTCTGCTCATTGCCGCCGCCGAGCGTTTCGGCCCTCAGGCGCGAGGAGCCCGGCTTCCCTGGCTCCTGGCCCCGTCCGCCGCGGTCGCGGTCATGGTCAATCCTTTGGGACCGGGCATCTACTCCGCCCTGACCCTCAGCCTGGGACAGGGCGGAGAGCACCCGCTCTTGGCCCTCTGGTCCAGCCCCAACTTCCACCCCTGGTCGATGAGGGTGGTTGAGCTGGCGGCACTCCTGCTCCTGGCCGCCTACCTGCTGGCGGGC
>JAJZGN010000022.1 GCA_021798435.1 bacterium
CCGATCTCGTGGAGGTGGGGGAGCAGTGGCTGGCCACGGTGGAGGCGGTCTCCGAGGTGGACCCAACCGGGACCGAGGTCGAGGCGCTGGCCGGCACGGTTCGCCAGCTGTTCCAGGAGTATGTCGCGGCCGGGGCCCAGGTGCCGCCCGAGCTGGCCGTAGCGGTGGCCCGGGCCAAGGAGCCGGGCAAGGTGGCCGATCTGGCCGGGACGGCTCCCGACCTGGAGGCCAAGGACCGGATCGCCCTGCTCCAGGAGCCGGACGTGGAGAGGCGACTGCGGGGCCTGGTGCCCCTCCTGGCCCGCCAGGTGGAGGTCGCCCAACTGCGCAGCAAGATCCAGCAGGACGTGGCCCAGACCATCAACCAGGGCCAGCGGGAAGCCATCCTCCGCGAGCAGCTCAAGGCCATCCGCAAGGAGCTGTCGGAGCTCGGAGGGGACTCCGGTCAGGAGGAGGACCTGCGCGAGAGGGTTCTGGCCGCCGGGATGCCGGAGTCCGTCCAGAAGCGCGCCTTGAAGGAGCTGGACAGGATGGAGGCCACCCCCAGTGCCTCTCCCGAGGTGGGGATGCTGCGCAACTACCTCGACTGGCTGGTCGACCTCCCCTGGCAGGACCCCGACCAGGAGCGCCTGGACATCGAGGGCGCAGCCCGGATCCTGGACGAGGATCACTATGGGCTGCCCAAGGTCAAGGAGCGGATCCTGGAGTGGATGGCGGTCCGGCAGCGGGTGCTGGAGCGACGCCGAGCCCTCGGGGAGGGGGAGGCGCCCCCGCCGCTGCAGACCCCGATCCTCTGCTTTGTGGGGCCGCCCGGGGTGGGCAAGACCTCGCTGGGGCGGAGCATCGCCCGGGCCCTGGGGCGCAAGCTGGTGCGCATCTCCCTGGGAGGCATCCGGGACGAGGCCGAGATCCGGGGCCACCGGCGCACCTACATCGGCGCCCTCCCCGGCCGGGTCATCCAGGCGATGAAGCAGGCCGGCACCAAGAACGCGGTGATGATGCTGGACGAGATCGACAAGGTGGGGCTGGACTTCCGCGGCGACCCCGCCGCGGCCCTTCTCGAGGTCCTGGACCCGGAGCAGAACCGGGAGTTCTCCGACCACTACCTGGAGGTGCCCTACGACCTCTCGCAGGTCCTCTTCATCACCACCGCCAATGTCATCGACACCATCTCCCCGCCGCTCCGCGACCGGATGGAGATCATCGCCATCAACGGCTACACCGAGGAGGAGAAGCTGGAGATCGCCAAACAGCACCTGGTGCCGCGCCAGCTCCAGCAGCACGCCCTCGCCCCGGAGGAGGTCTCGATCTCGGATGCCTCCCTCCGGGTGATCATCCGCAACTACACCCACGAGGCCGGGGTCCGGGCGCTGGAGCGCCAGGTGGCCCAGGTGATGCGCAAGATCCCCCGCCAGCTGGTGGAGCACCCCGACCTCACCTCTGTGGCGGTGGGGGAGGAGCAGCTGGTGGAGTACCTCGGACCCATCCGCTTCGACTCCGTGGAGGCAGAGCCCGAGGACAAGGTCGGCCTGGCCACCGGGGTCGTGGTCTCGGAGGTGGGTGGCGACCTGGTTACGGTGGAGGCACTGGCGATCGAGGGCCGCCCCGAGCTTCAGCTCACCGGGCAGATCGGGGACGTGATGCAGGAATCGGCGCGGGCGGCGCTCTCCTGGGTCCGGGTCCATGGGTCCGAGTACGGGGTGCCCCAGGGCTTCTTCGACGATCACAGCGTCCACATCCATGTGCCGGCCGGGGCCATCCCCAAGGACGGTCCCTCCGCCGGGGTCACCCTGGCCACCACCCTGGTGTCGGTGGCCAGCGACCGGCCGGTGCGCCACGACCTGGCCATGACCGGTGAGGTGACCCTGCGTGGCCGCATCCTCCCCATCGGCGGGGTCAAGGACAAGCTGCTGGCCGCTCACCGGGCCGGGATCAAGATCTTCCTGCTCCCGGAGCGCAACCGCCGTGACCTCTACGAGATCGATCCCGCGGCGTTGGAGGGGATGGAGGTGGTCTACGTCCGCTCGCTCAGCGAGGTGCTGGACCGCGCCCTCATGCCCCGGGTGGAGCGGCACCCGGCCCGCCGGCAGGTCGGCTTCGGAGCCGACTCGGTGATCGGGTCCGCGCTGCCGGCCTGACCGGCCTCAGCTCCCGGCCGCCGGGCCCTTAGGTCCGCTGGCGGTAGGTGGCCCGAGTGGGCTTCACCGGCCGCATCAGGAACTCCGGGCGCCGCTCCCCTCCCGGCCCCCTGTGGGGGCGGGCCAGCTGCAGCCACTCCCGGTAGACCTGGCGGCTCTTCTCCGTGTCCACGAAGACGTCGCCATACCGGTCCCCGGCGTGGGCGGGTTCCAGCTGCACCTTCTGAAGCCAGCAGTGCATCCCCGACCAGGGGTCGGGCTGGACCGGGAAGGCCAGGTTCTGGTGCACTCCGGGGTCGTCCCACCAGATCCTCTGGCTGTCCGGGTCCGAGGATGCAAAGGGGGCGATCGTCCCGCGGTAGCGGAGGAGCCAGGCCCCCGGTCTGGGCTGGGAGATCTCCGCCGACGCCGAGCTCCAGCGGCTGCCTTCCCCCTCGTGGAGGTGCCAGCGTCCGAGATGGTGGGAGAGGGCGCAGACCCCGGGCCGGATGCCCTCGGTGACCCACACCCGGCAGACGAAGTGTCCGATGGCGGTGGACACCCGGGCCAGGCCGCCGGTGGCGAGGTGGTGGCGGGCCGCGTCCGGGGCGCTCAGCCAGAGGGGGTGGGTATTGGAGATCTCGTTCAGGTACTTGGCGTTTCCGGAGCGGGTGTGGATCAGGGTGGGGAGGCGGAAGGTGGGGACCAGCACCAGCTCTCCGGCCTCCTCGTCGACCCTCCGCCGGGAGACGTGGGACTCGATGTAGCCGGGGACCGCCTGGTCGGCGAAGCCGAAGTCCCGCATGCTGGGGGAGTAGATTTCCAGCCGCCTCGACGGGGTGAGCCAGCCCTGGGTCACCGACCCGTCGTCATGCACCACCCCCACCGAGCCGGCCTCCCCGACGAGAGGCGCCGCCTCGTCGTCGCGGACGGGACGTCGCAGGACCCCCTCCCCGTCGGGGCTGGCGCCAAGGATTTCCTCCGGGGAGAGGGGGCGCTCGTCGAGCCGGTACTGCTCCTGAGCCAGCTCCACGGCGCCGTACCGCCGCATGTAGCCGAGGGGGGTCAGGCCGGCCTGGGCCGCCTTCTCCGGGAGCCCCGGAACCTCGTTCTCGAACACCCAGCGGTAGTAGTCGTCCACCGTGATCCGCTCCCCGGGCCGGTAGGGGGACTCGAAGTAGCCTCGGATGCCGAGGGAGCCGTCGGGGTCGATTCGCCAGGAGAGCTCGAACCAGAACTCGTTCTCCTCCCACACCTCCCCGGGGTTGGCGTCGCGGGTGTCCCGGACCAGCTGCCCCCGCCGCTCCATCGCCACCCGCCGGACCGGTTGGCGGAAGGACAGCCACCTTCCGGCGTGGGTCTCGTACGACTGGGTGTCGTGTCGCTCCGCCGAGTGGCCCATGGGGAGGACGTAATCGGCGAACTGGGCGGTCTCCGACCAGGTCGGGGTGAGGGCCACGTGGCAGCCCACCAGCCGCTCGTCGCTGAGCGCCTCCATCCAGGTGAAGCCGTCGGGATTGGTCCAGATCGGGTTGTACACCCGGCTGAAGTACACCTCCAGGCGGCCCCGGCCATCCCTCAGCAGGTGGGGGAGAAGGAACGACATCTCGTTGGTGCAGACCGGGTACTCCTCCGGCCAGGTGAGCTCGTTCCACTCGGTCACCGGTCCCGGCATGTTGGGGCCGTGGGGGATGAATTTGTCCCAGCCGTTCGGGCTGGTGCCGCCCCTGGTGCCCACCGACCCGGTGAGGACCAGCACCAGCCAGAGGCACCTGGCCACCTGCCAGCCTCCGTAGTTGCCGGCGCAGGCCGACCGCCACACGTGGGCGGCGAGCCGGTGGTCGCAATTGGCCACCATCTCGGCTAGCCGCTCGATCTCCTCGACCGGCAGCTGCGCTTCCTCGGCGGCGAACTGGAAGGTGTACCTGGAGTAGTCGGCCTCCAGCCGCTCCAGGAAGGATTCGAAGGTCTCCTCCACCTCCGGGTGGAGCTCGCGCAGGTAGGTGCGCCAGTTGAGCCAGCGGCGCATGAAGGGGCGGTCGATCCGCCCGGTTCGGAGCAGGTGGGAGGCGATGGCCAGCAGGATGGCCGCCTCACTCCCAGGCCAGGGAGAGAGCCAGAGGTCCGCCTTGGAGGCGGTGTTGGAGAGGCGGGGGTCAATGACCACTAGCCGGGCCCCGCTCTGCCGGGCCTCCATGATGCGCTGGGCGTGGGGGTTGAAGTAGTGGCCCGTTTCCAGATGGCTGGAGAGGAGCAGGATGACCTTGGCGTGGGCGTAGTCGGGTGAGGGCCTGTCATACCCGGCCCAGAGGGTCATCCCCAGCCGGGCCCCGGCGGAGCAGATGTTGGTGTGGCTGTTGTGCCCGTCCACCCCCCAGGCCATGAGGAAGCGTTCGGCGAAGCCATCCTCCCCCGGGCGGCCCACGTGGTACATCACCTCCCGCCGTCGGCCCTCGACGATGGCCCCTCGGACCCGGCCCGCGATGTCGTCCAGCGCTTGGTCCCAGCTCACCCGCTCCCACTGGCCGCCCCCTCGGGGTCCCTTCCGGCGCAGGGGGTGGAGGATGCGCTCCGGGTCGTCGAGCTGGTTCACGGTGGCGGGGCCCTTGGCGCAGTTGCGGCCCCGCGAGCCGGGATGGGCGGGGTTGCCCTCGAGCTTGCGGATCGAGAGGTCGTCCTGATCCACGTAGGCCAGGAGCCCGCAGCCGGACTCGCAGTTGAAGCAGGTGGTGGGGACCAGGGTGTAGTGGTGCTCAACCCGCCGGGGGTGGGCCTGGGCGTCCAGCTCCACATGGTCGTCCCAGGCTTCCGGCGGGGGGAAGTTGCGCAGCTGCTCGTGGCGGCGCTGGCCGGGGAGGTCGGGTTGGGGGTGCGGCGGCCCTGGGGGCATGGTCATCTCCTTCTCAAGAGAGGGGGACATCCTGACCCGCCCTCACGAAAGCGGTCTCGTAGGCCAGCAGTCCCGGCTGGACCAGGGCCCCGGCAAGGGCCCCCACCGCAGACATGGCCCCGGGGATGGCGAAGCTGGCGAGGGCGATCGCCACGATCGGGGCGGCCACGGCCCCCAGCCAGAACTCCCTCGCGTACTGCCCCAGGATCATCAGCCGGGCCGCCGTCGCCGCCTGGCGGCTGGGATGCCGGCCGACGTGCTCCAGGGTCAGGAGCAGGAGGTGGAGGGCGGCCGCCACCACAACGCAGGTGAGGAGGAACCGGACCTCGCCGGCCGTGGGGGCGGTGAGCAGCCCCACCAGCAGCAGAGCCCCCGAGCCCGCCAGGATCGCCTGGACCAGCAGGTGCCAGAAGAAGATCGGCGACTGCCAGAGGTCCCGGCCCTCCGCCTGGTTGAAGAGCAGCGCCGAATATCCGGCCGTGACCGCCCCGACCGGCAGGACAACCCAGGGGAGCACCCCGAAGGCGAGGTGCCCCGCCGCGGCCGGCAGCACCCCCGCGGCGGCGAGGGTGCCCAGCCCCAGCCAGATGCCGCTCAGCAGCGAGTAGAGGCCGAAGGCGAAGGTCCCCCAGACCAGCCAGGAGGTGGGGTTGCACTTCAGGAACAGGAAGTAGAAGCGTTCCGGGCGCTTCAGGTCCCAGATCAATAGGACCCCGGTCAAGACGGAGAAGAGGAGGGCGAGGGAGGGCGCCGCCAGCTCCGACTCCGGCCCCGGCCGCCCCCCGAAGAGGAGGGCCAGGGCCGCGGTCAGCAGCGCTCCCGTGGCCACCGACTTGGTCCAGAGATAGGTCGAGACCCGCCAGCCCCAGGGCCGAGGGTGGGGGGTGTTGAGGGTGGTGCGCGGCGCCTCCCTCGGCCGCTCCGCCACCCCTTGGGCGAACTCCAGCCGCTGCCGGTCCGGGGTGGAGTAGATGTAGGTGGAGTCCACGGGCGCCTCCAGGGGGTCCAGGGCGACCCGGTCGGCGCCGAGGTAGAAGACGTTGGGGTGGGTGTTTTGCTCCGGGGAGCGCACGGAGGTTGGGCGCTCGGAGATCAGCCGGCTGATCCCGCTCGCAGGGTCGTCCAGGTCGCCGACCCAGATGGAGTGGGTCGGGCAGACCACGACGCAGGCGGGCTCCAGGCCGGAGTCCACCCGGTGGGCGCAGAAGTTGCACTTGGCGGCGGTGTGAGTGTCGGCGTCGATGTAGATGGCGTCGTAGGGACAGGCCTGCTGGCAGCTCTTGCAGCCGATGCAGCGGTCGCTGTCGAAGTCCACGATCCCGTCCGGGCGCTTGAAGAGGGCCTTGGTGGGGCAGATCCGCACGCAAGGGGCGTCACTGCAGTGGTTGCAGCGCAGAACCGCGAACTCCCGGTGGGAGTTGGGGAAGCTTCCTTTCTCGACGTACTTCACCCAGGTTCGAAACTGCCCCACCGGCACCCGGTGCTCGGTCTTGCAGGCCACCGTGCAGGCGTGGCAGCCGATGCAGGTGCCCTGGTCGATGGCGAACCCGTATCTCAAGCGGCCCCCTTCGCATTTGACCGGTTGTCCGGAGTTTACACGGGGGAGCCGGCCCCGGTCCTCAGGACGGATCTACCGGGAACCCGCCGGGTCCTCTCCGGACCGGGCCCGGACCTGGGCATCCACGCTGACCTCCCCGGGGCCGACCCAGTCCAACCGGAAGCTGTAGCGGTCGGCACGGATCAGGGTGCTGCGCCACTCCACGGGGTCCAGGCCGGCGCGACCCAGCCGCTCGATGCGGAAGGCGGGCGTGCCGACCCTGAGGCTCAGACTGGAGCGCTCCTCGGGGGTGGGCACCACGGCCCGGATCTCCTCAGTCCCACTGTCGGGGCGGACGCCGCAGAGCTCCGCCATCTGGTCGTAGAGCGCGGAATGGGTGAAGTCCGCCTGGAGCAGCGGCCAGCCCAATGCCGCCGGCACCCAGGCGCGGTCCAGCGCCAGGGGCACGGAGTCCGCCAGGCGCAGCCGCTTCAGGTAGATAAGGCCGGCACCGGCCGGGAGCCCCAAGCGGCTGGCCACCAGGGGGTCCGAGGTGGGCTGCAGGCGCAGCACCTCACTGTGCTGCCTCGCCCCCTGAGCCTCCACGAAGCGGAAGAGGCTGTACAGGGCCCCGAGCGGCTGGTGGAACCGGGGCGCGGTCACGGTGGACCCCAGCCCTCGTCGGGAGGTCACCAACCCCTTGGCCCGGAGCGAGCGCAGGGCCTCCCGGACCGTGTGTCGGCTCACCCGATAGGCCCTGGAGAGCTCCAGCTCGGTGGGGAATGAGTCCTGCAGCTCCAAGCTGGCGATCCTCCGCTGTAGCTCCTCCGAGAGCTGGGCCCAGAGCGGAAGGGGATGATCGCGGCGCAGGGGGATGGGAGCCCCGCCGGGGTCCTGATCGGTCACCGGCGCGGCCTGAGAAGGGTCAACTTACCGGGATTCTCCCAAGAACGGCCCCGACTCACAAGCTGGGGCAGTCCGAAGCCGGCGACCACCCCCCGCCCCTCCAGCCGGGTCATCGCTCCCGGATCGGGGCCGGCTCCGGAAAATGCTCTCCCAGGCCGCGCCGCAGACGGTCGACCACGACGCGCGCCGCCCCCCACACGAAGTCCCGCCCCTGGAGGTACCCGGGCACCAGCAGGGTGCCGCGGCTGGTGTGGCGCCGTCGGACCACGTCCTGCACCCCGGTGTGGGCCTGGAGCAGCGGCAGCCAGAACCAGCCGGACACCTCGGAGGGATCGGCCCGAGGGGTGAAGTCCAGCATCACCTGCGCCACCGCCGGGACCATCAGGAAACCCGAGTGGGTTATCACCACCGGCTCCAGGTATCCCAGGAGGCGGACCGCCTCCGGTGGCACCGCGAGCTCCTCCTCTGCCTCCCTGAGGGCCGCTCGCCAGAGCGTTCCGTCGGTCTCTGTCAGGCTGCCGCCAGGCAGCCCGACCTGCCCGGGGTGGGAGCGGAGCCCATGGCTGCGCCGCTCCAGGAGCAGAGGAAGCTCGGACCGGCGTCCGTCAATGAGGGCCAGCACCCCCGCGGCCCGAAGGTCCGCCGGTCGGTCGGGCTCCTCCGCGAGCGGCGTCAGCGTCCCGCTGAGCTGCCGAAGGGCCCTGGAGGCGGCGCTGCGGAGAGTTCCGTCCTCAGCCAATCAGAGATACAGCCGCCCGGTGGCGAAGAGGATCAGCAAGGCGGCCGCGACCACCACGAGCACGCTGAGCAGCACAATCCCCCCGGTCCGCCGGACCTGGGGATGGATCTCCAGCTGCTCCATCGGCACGAGGGCCACGGTGCGAGATGCGGCCGGCTCGCCGCCGTGAGCCGGCTGCCAGGGGTGGGCGGGGGGCCCGACGGCCACAGGCGGCGGGGGAACCGGCGGGCGGGGCCCAGCCGGGACCCGGCTCCGCCGGGTGACCGCGAGGCGCAGCTCGTTCGCCATCTCCACCGCGGAGTGGGGGCGGACGGCCGGATCGGGGGCCAGGGCCTGAAGCAGCACCTCATCCACGGCGGGGGGCAGCTGGGCGCGGATCCGGCTGGGGGGCTCGACTCCACCCTCCGGTGCGGGCGCCTTACCGACCAGCAAGTAGTAGGTGAGGGCCGCCAGCCCGTACCTGTCCGCGGCCGGGCTGGGATCGGTACGGCCCTCGGGGGGGCGGAACCCGCGGGTGGCGTCCAGCCAGGGGGCGTGAGGGTTGACCCGGGTGACGACCGTGCGGATCCCCATGCCCACCAGCACCGCCGCCCCTCCCTCCCCGGCCGCCACCGTGGCCGGCTGGACATCGCCGTGGACCAGCCCCCGGCGGTGGACCTCATCCAGGGTCTGCGCCAGGGCCGAGACCGTGGCCAGCACACCAGGCGCGCGCCCCTGCTGCAAGAGGCTCACCAGGAAGCCACCCGGGACATCCTCGTTCACGAGGAAGGTCAACGGGGCGGGGAGCTCTTGCCCTCCGATCTCCAGCGTCTGGGCCACCCCGGAGAGCCCTCCGGCCCGGGGGTCACCGGCCAGCCTCTGCAGGGCCTCCTGGAACCCGAGAGCCCCGCTGTACGGCTCGCCGAAGACCCACAGCAGGGCCGGCCGGCCGCTATCCAGAGACTCTCCCTGGTGAACGGAGGCATACGGGAGAAGCTGGAGGCGGCCCCTGAGTCGGTACCGTCCGACGGTGGTCCCGGTGAGCTGATCCACCTGCAATTCGCCCCCATCTTATGGCCGCCGGTGCGGGGCGCATCGGGCTATGCTCTGGCCCAGCCGATGCTCCCACGCTTCCCCCGCCCTCAGGGGCTCCGATGAATCGCGAGCAGCTCCTCCGGCTGCCCCCGGTGCCCAGGACCAGGGTCTGCGGTTGTGGGGCCCGGGTGGGCCGGAGCCATCTGGAGTATCTGGGCGCGGGGCGCTCCCTGCCGGTCTACGTCTGTTCGGGATGTGGGCTGGGATACCGCGGGGATGGTCAGGAGGCGCCCGCCGCCCCCCCGCCTCGCAGCCGCAAGCCCCTCCCCGACGGTGGCTCTCCGGCCAACCCGGTGCTGGATCCGGAGATCGCAAGGCGCATCGTGGGCTCGCAGGAGGGCGGCTAGGCGGGCACCTCCGGCAGGTGCTGGGCGAACCACTGCCCCGCCAGCTCGGCCACCTCAAGGCGGTCCACGTCCACGCTCATCCCGTGGCCGCTGCGCGGGAAGAGCCGCAGCTGGCGGATCGAGCTGCCCACCCCGCCCACGATGCGACCGGCGTTGGCCGGGCTCACCACCCCGTCCCTTCCGCCGTGCAGCACCAGCAGCGGTTGCCAGACCGCGGGGAGCTCCCCCTCAACCTGCCGGCCCAGGCGGACCAGCTCCAGGATTGCTGGCGTGGGACGGCGCCGGTAGCTGTGGAGCAGGCCGGCCCGCTCGGGCAGATAGAGGTCGACCCTGGCGGAGGGGGTGTCCCAGGGGACCAGGGGGTGGAGGGCTGGAAGCAGCCGCAGCCGCCAATCGGAGAGCCGGAGCATCGCGGCCTGAGTTGCGACCGCCCTCACCTCCGGTCGGGTCGCCGCCAGGTGTAGGGCGAGAGTCCCGCCCATCGACTGACCAGCGACGCCGACCGTACGGCAACGGGCCAACAGCTCGTCCAACCCCTGGTTGGCGGATTGGATCCAGTCGTCGGCCCGGGTCAGGGCCATCTCCTCCGGTGAGGTCCCGTGGCCCGCCAGCAGAGGCGCATGGGCCAGGATGCCGTGACCTGAGAGCCACTCGCCGAGCCGGATCAGCTCGACCGGGGTACCGGCGAACCCGTGGAGCAGGAGCACCCCACGGGGACCGTCCCCCAGCCAGAGAGGACGGCGGGCCCACTCTGGGATGTCAGCGCCATCCTTCCACCCCGCCACCAGCTCAGGTTAGCCGCTGGGCCGGCCCCGCCAGGCCAACCGTACACTCCCTCGCATGGCTGCCACCGAGGAGATCGCCCGAGAACTGCCCCCGCTGCTGGAGCGGCTGGTCCGGCGGGAGGAGGTGGGAGAGGAGAGGGCGAGGTGGCTCGGCGACCGCATGATGGAAGGAGCCCTCTCCGGAGCTCAGATGGGGGCGGTGCTGGCCCTGCTGCGGTCGAAGGGGGAGTCGGTGGCCGAGCTGGCGGGGCTGGTGGCGTCGATGCGGGACCACAGCCTCAAGGTGGAGCTGGACCGACCCGCCCTGGACACCTGCGGGACCGGCGGGGACGGGCTGGGCACCTTCAACATCTCCACGGTGGCGGCCCTCGTGGTCGCCGGCTCCGGGGTGGCGGTGGCCAAGCACGGCAACCGGGCGGCCAGCGGTCGCTGCGGGAGTGCGGACGTCCTGGAGGCGCTGGGGGTGAGGATCGACCTGCCCCCGGAGGGCGTGGCGGCCTGCGTCCGGGAGGCGGGTGTGGGCTTCATGTTCGCGCCCCGGTATCACCCGGCGATGCGCCACGTGGCGGCGCCGCGGGCCGAGCTGGGGATCCGCACGGTGTTCAACATCCTGGGGCCGCTCTCCAACCCGGCCCAGGTGCCCTTTCAGTCCCTGGGTGTCGCCGACCCCGCGCTGGCGGGGCGAATGGCCGGGGTGCTCGCCCACCTGGGTGGCGAGCGGGCCCTGGTCTTCGCCGGCCCCTCGGGGATGGACGAGCTTGGCCTCGACGGCCCCTCAGCCTGCTGGAGGGTGGAGGGGGGCAGGGTCTTCCAGGAGACCATCGACCCCGGAGAGCTGGGGCTGGCCCCGGCCTCTCCGGCCCAGCTGGCCGGGGGAGGCCCGGAGGCCAATGCCGCGCTGGCGGTCTCGGTCCTCCAGGGGGCCCCCGGCCCCAGGGCGGACGTGGTGGCGCTCAACGCCGCAGCCGGGCTGGTCTCCGCCGGGAGAGTCCGGGACCTTGCCGAGGGGCTGTCTCTGGCCCGGGAGAGCCTGGCCGCCGGTGCGGGGCTCAACGCCCTGGAGCGTCTCCGCCGCGTCTCGCAGGAGTGGCGGGGATGATCGCGGCCGGGAGCGCTCCGGCTCGGCTGGGGCCCCGCCTGCGCCATCTCCTGGAACTCTGTCCTGAGGAGTATCCGGTGGCGGACGTGGGCAGCGGGCACGGTCGGCTGGCGCTGGAGCTGGCCCTCCGTCGGCCCGGCGCCAGGGTGTACGCGACAGAGGCCAGGCCTGGCCCCGCCAGGGAGCTGCGGCGGCTGCTCGGGTCCGCCTCCCCGGTCCGGGTGCTGGAGGGCCCGGGGTTGGAACCCCTCGAGGGCCTCGGGTGCCGCGGAGCGGTGATCGCGGGTATGGGTGGACACACCATCCGGGAGATCCTGCAGGCGAGTCCGTCGGTGGCCCAGGGGTTGGATTGGATCTGCCTGCAACCGATGCAGGACTGGGAGCCGCTCTGGTCCTGGGTGACGACCACCGGGTGGTGGGAGCCAGAGGTCACCAGCTGCTGGGAGCGTTCCCGGAGCTACCGGTCCCTTCTGCTGCGCCCCAGATGAGCGACTCCCAGCGGCTCTTCGACCTGCAGGTGCTCGACCACCGGCTGGAGCAGCTCCGCTCAGAACTGGCGCTCGCCGACCAGCGCGCCGCCGGCGACTCCGAGCTGAAGGCCCTGAACCGCCGGGTCCAGGAGCTCCGGACGGCCCTCAGCCAGATGGCGTCCAGGTTGCGCCAGGAGGAGCTGGAGGTGGCGGAGCTGCGGGAGCGGGCGGCGAGTCACGAGCGCGCCATCTACGGTGGCAGCGTGCGTCATCCGGCGGAGCTGGAACGCTACCAGCACGAGATCCGGATGCTCCGGGAACGGATCGGAGCCGCCGAGGAGCGGGAGCTCACGGCGATGGAGGAGCAGGAGGGGCTGGAGGCCGACCTTCGGGCCGTGGAGGGGCAGGCGGGGGCACGCTCGGCTGACCTCGGGCGCCTCCGGGCCCAGGATGCCGGGCGCCGGCCCGGACTGGACCAGGAGCTGCGGGGGGCCGAGGCTGATCGAGCCGGGCTGGCCGCACAGCTCGGCCCCGCAGCCCTTCGCCTCTACGCCTCCACCGCGGCGCGGCGCACCCCGGCGGTGGTCCGCATTGGGGGAGGTGTCTGTCCCGGGTGCCGTCTCCCGGTGGCCCACCGGGTCCTCGAGGAGGCGCGTGCCGGGCAGCTCGTGACCTGCGAGAACTGCGAGCGGATCCTGCTCCCGTGAGCTCGACGATGCGGCGGTGGGTGAACGCCTACAGCGACGGGGCCTGCAGCGGCAACCCCGGCCCCGGAGGGTGGGCCTACCTGCTGGAGTGGGAGGCGGGCGCGGAGGAGGGCTCCGGAGGTGAGCAGAACACCACCAACAACCGCATGGAGCTGGTGGCGGCGCGGGAGGCCATGGCCGCCTTTCTGGCCCGCCGGGCCCCGGATCAGGGGCTCCGGCTCCACGTGGACTCCCAGAACGTGATCGGGTGGCTGGTGGGGGGGTGGAAGCGCAACGCCAACCGCGACCTCTACCCCACCATCGACCGGCTGCTGGCGGAGCTGGACGGGGCGGTCAGGCTGGTCCACGTGCGCGGCCACGCCGACAGCCTGGGCAACAACCGCGTCGACCGGCTGGCGGTGGAGGCGAGCCGGAGGGTCCAGCCCTAAAGCAGTTCCCCACCCCCCGGCACGGTGGTGGGTTCCGGGTCCGCCGAAGCTGCCCTCAGTCCGCCCGCCAGTTTCCGGCCGGCCCGGGCGCAGCCGGCGGTCGGCTCCCTCCTCGACCGGGGTGGGCCGCTCGAGGCCGGACGGCGCCTGGGAGTCGGCATTTTCTTTTCGATCCGGGCTTACAATCCACCCGTGGACGCCTTGATCCGGCCGGTGGGGCCCCCCGAGGTCCGCGCTTCGGACCAGGACCGCGAGGCGGTGGTGGAGGAGCTGCGCCGCCACCACTCGGACGGGCGCCTGGCGACCGATGAGCTGGAGGATCGGGTGGGGAGGGCCTACCAGGCCAAGACCATGGGGGAGCTTTCCCAGGTGGTCCGCGACCTCCCCGCCCCGCCGCCCCCCCCGCCCCAGGGGCTCCAGCGGCTGCGCCCATACCTGGGCTACGGCGTGGGGGCCGTGGTCCTGGGCGGGCTCGGCGCCGGCGCTGTCTGGGGCGGGGTGTCGGGGCACCAGTTCGCCTTCCCGCTGCCCCTCATCTGGGTCGGCTTCATCTTCATGCGGTGGCGGGGGGGCCATCGTCGCTATGGTTCGCGCTGGGGAGGCGGGCCAGGCCCCCAGGGCCCGGGGGGCGTCGCCGTCTGACCATCCTGGGTTCGCCCGGGAGTCCGGCCGGCGCCTCCGTGCGGGGGCCTGCCAGGGGCGCCGGAGTTCCCCCCGCGGGCCTCGCTTAACCCTTCCTTATCACCCGATTAACCCGGGGATAATGGGCCTCCCCATAGGCTCGTTCCATGCTCACGGAGGGAGGAATGAGCCTGGTCGGGACCCCCCAGCTCGCCGGGGATGCGGCGGTGGCGGTGTCAGGGCTCCGGGTGCGGATCGCCTCGCGGGAGATCCTCAAGGGGGTCAGCGCCGGCTTCGCCCGGGGTCGGGTGACGGCCGTCATCGGCCCCACCGGGTGCGGGAAGACCACCCTCCTGCGCTCCCTGAACCGCCTCAACGACCAACGCCCCGGGATGCGGGTGGAGGGTGAGATCCTCCTCGAGGGCCAGAGCGTCTACCACCGGGGCCGGGACGTCCGGGACCTGCGCCGGCGCATCGGGATGTTGTTTCAGCGCCCCAACCCCTTTCCTCAGAGCATCCGCGAGAACGTGGCCCTGGGGGCCCGGGTGCACGGCCTCTGGCGCCGGGAGGAGGTGGACCGGCGGGTCGAGGAGCTGCTGCGCCGGGTGGGGCTCTGGGACGCGGTCCACGACCGCCTAGGCTCCTCGCCCTTCGCTCTCTCCGGCGGGCAGCAGCAGCTGCTGTGCATGGCGCGCGCGCTGGCGGTGGACCCCCAGGTGCTGCTCCTGGACGAGCCCACCTCGGCGCTCGACCCCCACTCCACCGCCCGGATCGAGGAGCTGATCGGCTCCCTCCGAGAGCGGATCACCGTGGTCTTCGTCACCCACAACCTGCAGCAGGCGGCCCGCTGCGCCGATGAGGTGCTCTTCCTCCTGGCCGGAGAGGTGGTTGAGCAGGCCTCCGTCGCGGACTTCTTCCAGCGTCCCGCCGACCTGCGTAGCCGCGCCTACATCGAGGGGAAACCGGTCTGAGCTGAGCCGCCTCCGGTCCCCGCCCGACAGCCTGTCAAACCCAGCCATCCATAAGGAGGATTCCATGCGCCCGTTGACCTTCGGACTGCGACGACCCCGGCAGCTGCTGCCCCTCGCCGTCGGCGCCCTGGCACTTCTGGTGAGCGCCTGCGGCGGGACGGCGGCTCCCCACCACGCCAAGCAGGCGGCCAAGATTACCCCGGCATCGGCGGCGACCGGCAACCCCAGCGCGCCGGTGACCCTCAACGAGGCCGGCTCGACCCTCATCTACCCCTACCTGCAGGTGCTGGCGCCCCAGTTCCACGTCGCCTACTCCAACATCACCCTGGACCCCGGGCCCGGCGGCTCCGGGCTGGGCATCAGCGAAGCGACGGCGCGCCTGGTGCAGATGGGTGGCTCCGACGCCTACC
Organism: bacterium; assembly: GCA_021798435.1. Classification (GTDB taxonomy): domain Bacteria; phylum Chloroflexota; class Dormibacteria; order Aeolococcales; family Bog-877; genus JAJYXT01. The sequence goes on from JAJZGN010000022.1 coordinate 15,102, forward strand.
TCTCACCCGCCCAGGCGGCGGCCAACCCCAGCCTGCTCAACATCCCCATCGCCATCTCCGCCCAGGCCGTGGACTACAACGTCCCGGGGATGCCGGCCAACCTCAAGATCACCGGCAACATCCTGGCCCAGATGTACGAGGGCAAGATCACCGAGTGGAACGACCCCCAGCTGGCGGCGATCAACCCCGGGGTTACCCTGCCCGCGGTCAAGGTGAT